>NZ_JBPGXM010000136.1:0-9856 GCF_056755495.1 Leifsonia sp. KNZ12-8B | reverse complement strand
GAGGCGCTGGTGGGGCGGGGTGCGGTCGTGGTGGTCATCAGGCGTTGTCCGATTCGCTCGCGCGCAGCAGTCGCATCTGCACGAAGGTGATCACGATGAGGATGGCGAACAGCGCCAGCGACATCGCGGACGCGTATCCGAAGTCGAACTGGCCGAAGGCCTTCTGGTAGATGTACATCTGCAGCACCTTGGAGGCGTCCGCCGGGCCGCCCCTGGTGGCGACCGACACGATGTCGAAGACCTGGAACGCGCCGATCACGTTGAGCACCACCACCAGCGCGAGGATCGGCCGCAGCAGCGGCAGCGTCAGCCGCAGGAACATCTTCGGCTCGCTCGCGCCGTCGAGGCGGCCGGCCTCGTAGATCGACGGCGGGATGGTCTGCATGCCGGCGAAGATGATGATCGACGTGTAGCCCATGTTCTTCCACACGTGGATGAGCGCGAGCGACGGGACGGCCCACTCGCGCGAGGTGAGGAACCGGATGCCGTCGCCGCCGAGGGCGTGCACCAGCTGGTTGACGATGCCGAGCTGCGCATCCAGCATCCACGACCACACGGTCGCGGCGACGACGCCGGAGATGAGGAAGGGCAGGATGATGAGGCCGCGCAGGACCGTCGACTCGGTCACCCGGTGCAGCACGGCGGCGGTCAGGATCGAGACGGCGAGAGTGAGCGCCACGGCGATGACGACGAAGTAGACCGTGATGCCGAGCGATTTCCAGAACACGTCGTCCTGGAACATCGCGACGAAGTTCTGCAGGCCGATCCAGGTCGGGGCGCTGAGAAGCCGGAAGTCGGTGAAGCTCAGGTAGATGCCGCGGACGGTCGGGTACAGGGCGAACACGAGGAAGCCGATCATCGCCGGTGCGATGAGGATCCAGGCCAGCTTCGCGTCGCCGCGGTGCGACGGTGCTCCGGCGTTGAGGGGACGGCGGGAGCGGCGCTTCGGCGTCCCGGCCGGGGGCGCCGGTTCGAGCCCGATGGGGGCGTTGGAGATCGTCATTGGTCTTCCTTCTCAGGGTTGCAGTGGACACACTAGGCATGGTTAATTGACACTGTCAAGTAACCGACATCCGCTAGGAGCTCCACATGCTCGACGGCTATGGCGCCGTTCTCGTCCTGCGCGCAGCAGGCACCTCCCTCGTCATCGACACCGCGGGGCGCGTGCCCCGCGTGCTGCACTGGGGAGCCGACCTCGGCCCGCTCGACGAGGCCTCGGCCGCCGCGCTGCGCGAGACCGGTGGGCCGGCCGTCCTCAACAACTCTCCCGACATCCCGCGCACGTTCAGCCTCTGGCCGACCGAGTTCGAGGGCTGGGCGGGCTCCCCGGCGCAGGAGGGCCATGCCGCCGGCTCCGCCACCACCCCGCGACCCCGCACGGAGGCGGTCCGCCACCGCGCTGACGGCGTGGACGGGGCGGAGGGCGGCACCATCGAGATCGAGCTCGCCGACGAGATCACGGCGCTCCGGTCGACGCTGACGCTGACCCTCGACCGCTTCGGCGTGCTGTCCGTCGACGTCACGATGGTGCGCGACGCCGCGCTCGCGAGCGGTGACGCCACGGTCCCGTACACCCTCGACGCCCTGCGCGTGCTGCTCCCCGTTCCGGAGCGCGCCGTCGACGTCCTCGACTTCACCGGCAAGTGGTGCCGCGAGCGCGCGCCCCAGCGCGGGCCGCTGTTCTTCGGCAGCCACGTCCGTCGCGCGCGCCGGGGCAAGCCGGGCCACGACGCGCCGTACCTCGTCGTCGCCGGGACCGAGGACCTCGGCTTCGGCCGCGGCGAGGCGTGGGCCGCCCATCTCGCCTGGAGCGGAGACGCCGAGTACGTCGTCGAGCGGCTGACCGAGGGGGCGGGGGCGCTCTCCGCCGTCCTGGGCGTCGGCGAGGGCCTGCGCCCGGGCGAGATCGCCCTGGCGGACGGCGACCGCTACGTCGCGCCGACCGCGCTGTTCGTCTGGTCGGACGCCGGCCTCGACGGGCTCGCCGGCCGGCTGCACCGCCGCCTGCGCGCCCGCCCGACGCACCCGCGCTCGCCCCGGCCGCTCACGCTCAACTCGTGGGAGGCGGTCTACTTCGACCACGACCTCGGTCGCCTGTCCGCGCTGGTCGAGCGCGCGGCGCGGGTCGGCGTCGAGCGCGTCGTCCTCGACGACGGCTGGTTCCACGGCCGCCGCGACGACACGGCGGGGCTCGGCGACTGGTTCGTCGACCGCACGGTGTGGCCGGAGGGCCTCACCCCGCTGGTCGACCTCGTCCGCTCGCACGGGATGCAGTTCGGCATCTGGTTCGAGCCGGAGATGGTCAACCTCGATTCCGACCTCGCGCGCGAACACCCCGACTGGGTGCTCGGGCCGCGCGAGCTGGGCGCGACCGCCCGCTCGCAGTACGTGCTCGACCTCACCCGCCCCGACGCCTACCAGCACGTGCTCGACCGGATCAGCGCCATCGTCGACGAGTACGCGGTCGACTACATCAAGTGGGACCACAACCGCGATCTGTCGGAGGCCGTGAGCGGGTTCGTCGGCATCGACCGGCCGGCGGTCCACGAGCAGACGCTCGCCCTGTACCGGATGCTCGACACGCTCCGCGAGCGTCACCCGCGGCTCGAGATCGAGACCTGCTCCGGCGGCGGCGGCCGGGTCGATCTCGGCATCCTGGAGCGCACCGATCGGGTCTGGGCCTCGGACTGCAACGACCCCGTCGAGCGGCTCCAGATCGAGCGCTGGACCAGGATGCTCCTCCCGCCCGAGCTGATCGGCTCCCACCTCGGGGCCGAGCGCTCGCACACCACCTCTCGCCGCACCGACCTCTCGTTCCGGCTCATCGTCGCGCTCACCGCGCACGCCGGCATCGAGTGGGATCTGCAGGAGGCGACCGAGGACGAGCTCGACCTGATCGCCCGCTGGGGCGCGCTGTACCGCGAGCTGCGGGGCCTCATCCACAGCGGGAGGATCGTCAACGCCGACCTCGCCGACGAGGCGACCGTGCTCACCGGCATCGTCGCCGGCGACGGCTCGCGCGCCCTCTACACCTGGGCGCGGCTGGCCACCTCGGCGCCCGGTCAGTCCGGCCGCGTGCGCTTCCCCGGGCTCGACCAGGAGGCCGTCTACACGGTCCGGGTCCGTGACGAGCTGGGCGCCGCCAGCCGGCACCAGAGCGCCGACCCCTCCTGGATCACCGCCGCGATGAGCCCGGCCGGGGTGTCCCTGCCCGGGGCCGTGCTCGCCGCGGCCGGCGTCCCGCTCCCCGCCCTCAACCCGCAGCAGGCGATGCTCCTCGACCTCGTCCGGACGGCCTGAGGCCGCCGGCCGGCGTCGGGCGTCCCGCTCCTCGAACGGCCCACCGCACCGATCGCCCCGCGCACCGACGCGCCGGGGCTCTTCAGAGAGGAAGAACGCATGACCCGCACGACACGTGCACGACGGGGCCTCCCGGCCATCGTCGTGGCGGTCGCGGCACTGGGACTGGCGGCCGGCGCCGCCCTGCCCGCCGCCGCGACGCCGGCCGCCAAGCCGACCCCCACCGCGACACCGACCACCGCGCCGACCGCGGCGGTCCCGACCCCGGCACCGCCGGCGGCCTCCACCGCCGACGCCTGGGCGCTCAAGCCCTACATGGGCTGGAGCAGCTACAGCATGCAGGTCTACACGACCCCGAAATGGATCACCGCCGACCAGATCGTCGCGCAGTCCGACGCGATGCACACCACGCTCCAGAAGGCTGGCTACGACCACATCAACGTCGACTCCGGCTGGACCGACCACGCCGACGAGAACGGACGGCCCGCTCCCAGCACCTCCCTCTACCCCGACGGCCTGCAGAAGGTCATCGACCACGTGCACGGCAACGGCCAGAAGTTCGGGCTGTACCTCATCCCCGGCATCTCGCCCGACGTGTACGAGAAGGCGTACCCGATCGCGAACGCGCCCGGCTGCACCACCCATGACATCGCGAAGCAGCCGCTGCAGCAGGCCGACTACTGGAAGATCGGCTACCGGATCGACTTCGCGAATCCGTGCGCGCAGAAGTACGTCGACTCGATCGTCGATCAGCTCGCCGCGTGGGGCGTCGACTTCCTGAAGTTCGACAGCGTCACCCCGGGATCCGGCGTCAGCGACCTCTCGCTCGACGCCCGCGACGACGTCGCCGCGTGGTCGAAGGCGCTGAAGAAGCACGGCATCTGGTTCGAGCTCTCCTGGGCGCTCGACATCAACTACGCCGACGTCTGGAAGCAGTATGCGAACGGCTGGCGCGTGGAGTGGGACGTCGAGTGCTACTGCAACGGCGAGGCCCTGACCCAGTGGGACAACATCAACCGCCTCTTCCCGCGGGCGGCCGATTGGTGGCGCCACGCCGGCCCCGGCGGCTGGAACGACTTCGACTCGCTGAACGTCGGCAACGGGACGATGGACGGCCTGACCCCGGACGAGCGACGCACGGCCATGACGCTGTGGGCCGTCTCGGCGGCTCCGCTCTCGATCGGCAACGATATGACGAAGCTCGACAAGCTCGGCGTCGAACTGCTGACGAACCCCGAGGTCGTGGCCGTCGACCAGGCCGGCGTGCCGGCACGGCCCGTCTCCACCTCCACCAAGCAGCAGGTCTGGTACGCGCTGAACGCCGACGGCAGCTACACGGTCGCCCTGTTCAACCTCGGCCGGGCCGAGGCGGACGTCGCCGCGAAATGGTCCGACATCGGACTGAACGGCTCGGCCACCGTCCGCGACCTCTGGGCGCGCAAGAACCTCGGGAAGGCCGCCGACGGCTTCACCGCGCAGGACGTGCCCATCCACGGCGTCCGCCTGCTGAAGGTCACCCCGGACAAGGGCGCGACGGTCACCGTCAACGACGACGCGCTCGGCGTGCAGTACGGCGGCGCCTGGACGCGCAACGGCGGAGCGGAGGTGGCCTCCACCACGCAGCCGCTCATTGTGAACGTGACCGACACCGGCACGCCCGCCCCGCCGACCTCGACGGGACCGGTCCGCACCACGGCGGTCAACGACACCGATCCGGCCATCGTGTACTCGGGCCAGTGGGGTTACAGCTCGGGCCGCGGCTTCGGCGACCACCAGGACGACGTGCACTACGCCGAGCACCCGGGAGACGCCTTCTCGTACACCTTCACGGGCACGGGCATCTCGTACCTGACCGAGCTCGACTCGTCCGAGGGCGACGCCGACGTGTACATCGACGGGCAGCTGGTGAAGACCGTGAGCGCCTCCAGCGACCCAGCGAACCCGCACGTGCCGCAGCAGACCGTCTTCACGACGAACGACCTCACGAACGGGCAGCACACGCTGCGCGTCGTGATGAAGTCCGGGCGGTTCATGCTGCTCGACCGGCTCGATGTGCTCCAACCGAGCCTGATCGACCCGTCGGCCGTGTCGTACGACACGAAGGCGCCCGCCGCGGCGACCTTCTCGGTGCTGCGCGACGCCGACGAGTTCACGGGCATCACCGCGAACGGCGCGGCGCTGAAGAAGGGCGCCGACTACACGGTGTCCGACTCGACCGTCACGCTGAGCACGGCGTACCTCGCGACGCTGCCGCTGGGTGCGACGACGCTGAACGTCGGCTTCCGCGGCGACCACCTGGACGACGTGCACGCGACGAAGGACGCCGGGGCCTCGGTCTCGTACACGTTCCGGGGCACGGGCGTCGATCTGGTCGCGCCCACCGGGCACGACCAGGGCGTCGTGGACGTTTACATCGACGGCACGCTCGTCAAGCGCGTCGACACCCACAGCGACACGCGTCGCACGCAGCAGATCGTGTTCAGCATGTCGGGGCTCCGCAACGGCGAGCACACCGTGATGGCGGTGAAGGAGTCGGGCGACGTGATGCGCGCCGACGCCGTCCGCTACACCGTCCGCTGATCCGCCGGGGTGGGCCGGCGCGCACGGCCCACCCCTCCCTCCCCGTCCTCACCCACTTCTCCTGGAGTCCCCGACCATGCAGATCACCCATGTCGAGGCGTTGCGCGTCGACGTCCCTCCCGCCGACCCGCCCTTCCAGTGGCGGGACGGGCTGAGCGGCAGCCCCGCGACCGGCGACGGCGCCGTCCTCCGGATCGGCACCGACAGCGGCGTCGAGGGGGTCGCGTTCCTGTCCCGCCCCGGCGCCTGGGCGATGCTCTCCTACCTCGCCGAGAACGTCTTCCGTCCCGAGCTCGTCGGCGCCGATCCGCTGCAGCGCGAATGGCTCTGGCACCGGATGTGGGAGCTCGACCGCATCCACGAGCTGCCGCTGTTCGTGCTCGGGCTGGTGGACACCGCGCTGTGGGATCTCGCCGGCCGCCTGCACGACCGGCCGGTGTGGCAGCTGCTCGGCGGCTTCCGCACCGAGATCCCGGCCTACGCCTCGACGAGCACATTCGCCGACATCCCCGAGTACCTCGACGTCGCCGACCAGGCGCTCGCCCTCGGCTACCGCGGCATCAAGCTGCACGCCTGGGGGGATGCCCGCCGCGACGCCGCCCTCGCCCTCGCGCTGCGCGAGCACGTCGGCCAGGAGGTGCCGCTCATGTACGACGGGTCGGCCGGCTTCGACCTCCCCGACGCGATCCGGCTCGGCCACGCGCTCGCGGACGCCGACTACCTCTGGTACGAGGAGCCGATGCGCGAGTTCAGCGTGAGCGCCTATGCCGCGCTCGCCCGGTCGGTCCGCATCCCGCTGCTGGTGGGTGAGACCTCCGACGGCGCCCACTTCAACTCCGCCGACTTCATCCGCGCCGGGGCCGCCACCTTCGGCGTGCGCACCAGCACGAACCTCCGCGGAGGCATCACGGGCGCCATGCGCACGGCCCACCTCGCCGACTCCTTCCTGCTGCGGGCGGAGGTGCACGGCTCCGATCTGCCGACGCACCATCTCTGCATGGCGATCCCCAACACCACCTACTACGAGTCGCTCGTGACCTCGAACCCCGTGCGCCGCGAGCCCGCGGTGGATGCGGACGGGATGCTGCGCGCCCCCACCGCGCCCGGGATCGCCCTCCCCGCCGGCTACGACTACCCGGCCGGCCTGGACCGGTTCGCCGCATGACCCGCCACGAGTTCCCCGCGCTGCTCGGGCGGGAGCCGCTGCCGACTCCCGCCGACTACGACGTCTTCTGGGCGGAGGCGCTGGAGGAGGCCCGCCGGCACCCGCTCGACCTGCGCGCCGAGGCCGTCCCCACCGGTCTGGCGACCATGGAGGTCTTCGACGTGTCGTTCGCGGGCGCGGACGGCCGGCCGGCGCGCGGCTGGCTCCGCCTCCCCCGGCACCGCACCGGCCCGCTGCCCGCGGTCGTGCACGCGAACGGGTACGGCGCCGGACGCCTGGCGCCCATCGACGACCTCACCTGGTCGGCCGCCGGCTTCGCCCACCTCACCGTGGACACGCACGGCCAGGGCGGAGGAAGCACCGGCCACCTCCTCGACGGGATCGAGGACCCGCGCCGCTCCTACTACCGCGGCGTCTTCATCGATGCGGCGCGCGCCGTCGACGCCCTCCGCTCCCTCGACCAGGTGGACGCCACCCGCGTGGCCGCCATCGGCAACAGCCAGGGCGGCGGCATCGCTCTCGGCGTCGGCGCGCTCGTCCCCGACCTCGTCGCGGTGCTCGCGCAGGCGCCCTTCCTGACCGACGCGCCCGACGGCCTCCGCTTCGCGCAGAGCGGGCCGTGGCTGGAGCTCCGCGCCTACCTCACGGACCACCCCGACCGCGCCGAGCAGGTCGCCGAGACCCTCGCCTACGTCGACGGCGTCACCTCCGCCCGCCACGCGACCTCCCCGGGCTGGATCAGCGACGGCTTGGCCGACGACATCTGCCCGCCGGAGACGGCCAGGGCCGCTGCCGAGGCGTACGCGGCTCCCGTCGTCCTCCGCGAATGGCCGGGAGCTGGTCATGAGGCCGGGGCGACCGCCGACCGCCAGGGGGCGCTCTCGGTGCTGCGGGAGCGCTTCGGCCTCGACGCCGGCAACGACAACAGCACCGGCACCGGCACCGACACCGGCACCGACACCAGCACCGGAAGGGGCGACGCATGACCGGGAGACTGCGCTGGGAGGGCCCGCCCGCCCGCTGGATCGAGGGCTCGCCGATCGGCAACGGCCGTCTGGGCGCCATGGTCCTGGGCGACAGGGACACGCTGCACCTGCAACTGAACGACGGAACCGTCTGGTCGGGCGACCCCGGCGCCTGGCGCTCCGAGCTCGCGGCCCTCGTGAGCGCCGGCGCCGGACCGGAGGCCCTCGAGGAGGTGCGCCAGGCTCTGCGGGAAGGCCGGCCCACCGACGCCGAACGGCTCCTGATGCGGTTCGAGGGCACCTACAGCCAGGAGTTCCTGCCGTACGTCGATCTGCGGCTGCGGCTGGAGGCGGCCGGCGCCGCCCTCTCCTTCGCCGGCCGCACCCTCGACCTGCGGGACGCCGTCTACACCGACCGCGTCGAGAACGACCTCGTCGCCGTCGTCCGCCGCTCGTGGGCCAGTCATCCGGACGGCGCCGTCTTCGTCGAGCTCACCGCCGAGCGGGGCCGGTTCGACCTGTCCCTGGCACTGACCACCCGGCTGCGGGAGCGCGGCCGGACGGTGGAGACCGGCTCGCTGGTGCTCGGCATCGAGCTCCCGCTCGACGGCGCGCCCCTCCACGAGCCGGACGTCGACCCGTTCCGCTGGGCCGGAGACCCGGCCCGACCGGGACACCCCGCTGACGCGCGCGACGACGGATGGCAGAACCTCGCCGCTGCGGCGCTACGGGTCGCCTCGGACGGCGTCGGCGGCGTCGCCGGCGACCGCCTCCTCGTCCACGACGCCACGACCGTCCGCCTGGCCTTCGCCTCCTCGACGGCGGCCGAGGACTGGTTCCGCGACGGGTCGGCGGAGCCGGGCCTCGACCGGCACCTCGCCCGCGCGGCCGCCCGGGCGAGCGACGCCAGCGCGCAGCCGGCCGACGAGGCGCTGCGCCGGCACATCGACGACGTGCGCCCGCTGCTCACGGCCGCATGGCTGAGCCTCGCCGGCGGCCGCGACGAGGTGGTCGTCGACCGCCTGCCGAGTGACGACGACCAGGCCATGATCGCGCCGGCGCTGTTCCAGTACGGCCGCTACCTGCTCGTCTCCTCCTCGCGGCCCGGCGGCCCCGCGGTGAACCTGCAGGGCCTGTGGAACGACGACCTCCGTCCGCCGTGGTCCTCGAACTACACCACCAACATCAACGTGCCGATGCACTACTGGGCCGCCGAGACGACCGGTCTCACCGACACGGTCGAGCCGCTCGTCCACCTCCTGGAGGTCATGGCGGCGACCGGAGAGGCGGCCGCCCGCGAGCTCTACGGCGCCCGCGGCTGGGTCGCCCACCACAACACCGATCTCTGGGGCTGGCCGCTCCCCGTCGGCCGCGGCCACGGCGACCCCGCCTGGGCGGTCTGGATGACGGGCGGGACCTGGCTGGCGACGCACCTGATGGAGCACTACCGGTTCACCCTCGACCGCGACTGGCTCGCGGCCCGGGCGTGGCCGATCCTCCGCGGGGCGGCCGAGTTCGGCCTGGACTGGCTGATCGACGAGGGCGGCCCCTGGCTCGTGACCTCCCCCTCCACCTCGCCGGAGAACCACTTCGTGCACGGCGACGGCGACGCGGCGGTCGACCGCGCCACCGCGATCGACCGCGCGCTGATCTCGCAGGTCCTCGACGACCTCCTGGAGGCCGCGGTCGTGCTCGGCCGGGAGGAGGACGACGTCGTCGCGCGCGCACGGGCCGCGCTGTCCCGCATCGAGCCGGACGCCCGGGGGGGCCGCCGCCCCCACCCCCCCTGGGCCCACCCCCCCCCCCGCCCCCCCCCCCCCCCCCCCCCCAAAGACCACCCCCGGGG
>NZ_JBPGXM010000135.1:0-9886 GCF_056755495.1 Leifsonia sp. KNZ12-8B | reverse complement strand
AGATGTGTATAAGAGACAGCGCCGGCTGCACCGGCGCCTCTTCTGCGTCCTCCACCTCGGGCACCACCTCGGTCAAGATGGTCCTCGGCTGGTACGCCGACCCGGAGTCGGGCGGCTTCTACGCCGCGCAGACCGAGGGCCTCTACAAGAAGAACGGCATCGAGGTCTCCATCCAGCAGGGCGGTCCGACCGTCTCCGGCACCCAGATCGTCGCGGGCGGTCGCGCCGACTTCGGCGTCGCCGACGCCCCCGCCGTCGCCGAGGCCCAGGAGCAGGGCATCCCCATCGTCGCGATCGCCGCGATGTATCAGACGAACCCCGTCGGCGTCATGGTCCACGCGGACAGCGGCATGAAGTCGTTCGCCGACATGCAGGGTCACACCTGGGTCGTCCAGACCGGCAACACCGGCGTCGACTACCTCAAGAAGGAGAAGGGGCTGACCTTCTCCACCCAGGCCTACCAGGGATCGATCGCCAACTTCATCAAGGACGGCTCGCTGGTCCAGCAGGGCTGGCCGACGAACGAGGCGTACCAGGCCGAGAAGGCCGGAGTGAAGGTCGACTTCTTCTCCTACGCCTCCGCCGGGTACAACCCGTACAACGACGTCGTCTTCACGACCAAGAAGTTCCTCGAGGAGCACCCGGACACGGTCCGTTCCTACCTGGCGGCCAGCATGCAGGGCTGGGCGGACTACATGGGCGATGTCGACGTCGCGACGAAGGCCAACGACGCACTCAAGAAGGCCAACCCGCAGATGACCTCGGAGGCCATCTGGTACGCGTGGGACAAGCAGCGCGAGTACGTCGTCTCCGGCGACGGGAAGTCGCAGCTCGGCGCGATGACCACCGACCGCTGGACCGAGGCCGTCGATCAGCTGGTGAAGCTCGACGTGCTGAAGAAGTCCATCCCCGCTGCGGACCTCTTCGACGCCTCGTACCTGCCGAAGGTCGCCGCGCCCACCACGATGCCCGCCGCCCCGTCCGGCTCCTACTGACAGGAGGAAGCATGACAACGACAGCCCCCGCCGCCACGGCGACCGTCGCCGACCCGACACTGCCCCTCATCGAGTTCCGCGGGGTCGAGAAGACCTACACGAACGGGTTCCAGGCGGTCACGCCGTTCGACCTGTCGGTCGCCCGTGGTGAGATCGTCTCGCTGGTCGGCCCGTCCGGGTGCGGCAAGACGACCATCATCCGGATGGCGGCGGGGCTGTCGGCCCCCACCGGCGGCGAGCTCGTGCGCCGCACCGACGAGCTCGCGTACGTCTTCCAGGACCCGACCCTCCTCGCCTGGCGCAACGTGCGAAGCAACGTCGAGCTCGTGGCCAAGCTCAAGGGCGTCCCGAAGGACGTCCGCCGGCGTGCGGCGACCACCGCCATCCACACGGTCGGCCTCGACGCCTTCGAGAAGTCGCTGCCCCGTCAGCTCTCCGGCGGAATGAAGATGCGGGTCTCCCTCGCCCGTGCGATCACCGGCGCCCCCGAGCTGATGATGATGGACGAGCCGTTCGCGGCCCTCGACGAGTTCACCCGCGAGAACATGCAGAAGGAGCTCCTGCGGCTGTGGCGCACGAACGACTTCAGCGCCATGTTCATCACCCACTCCATCCCCGAGGCCGTGGCCCTCGGCCACCGCATCGCGGTCATGGCGGCGCGACCGGGACGCATCGCCCGGATCATCGACTCGCCCAGCCCGCCCACGAAGGACGACGCGCCGCGCGACACCGCGGCCCTCGCCGAGACCGCATCCCTCATCTCATCGCTGCTGCAGGAGGCATGACCATGGCCATCACCACGGCTGAGACGCCGGCGCCCGTCGCCCTCGAGGCGCCCGCGCGCACGCCCGTCCGCCGACGCTCCCGTGCCGTCTTCTGGCGCAGGCACGTCCTGCCCGCGGTGGTGGCGGCCGCGATCGTCGTCGCACTGTGGCAACTCGCGATCACGGTCTTCGCGATGCCGTCCTATCTCCTGCCCAGTCCGCTGGACTTCCTGAACGCCCTCGTGACCGAGGCCCCGTCGCTCGTGCAGCCGACCCTCGTGACGATGCAGGAGGCCTATCTCGGCTTCGCCCTCGCGGCCGTGTCGGGATTCGTCGCCGCGCTCGTCATGGCGCGCTGGAACGTGGTCGAGCGCGGCATGTACCCGTACCTCGTGCTCCTCCAGACCATCCCGATCATCGCGGTCGCCCCGCTGTTCGTCGTCTGGTTCGGGTCGGGCATCGCCACCAATGTGCTCGTCTCCGCGATGATCGCCGTGTTCCCGGTGGCTGCCAACTCCCTCCAGGGCCTCAAGTCGACCGACCGCAACCTGGTCCAGCTCTATCGCATGGCGGGTGCGCCGCCGCGCGTGCAGCTGTTCTCGCTCCGGGTTCCGGCCGCACTGCCCCAGATCCTGACCGGGCTGCGGATCGCGAGCGGCTCCAGCGTCATCGGCGCGATCGTCGGCGAGTTCGTCGCGGGGATCGGCGGCGGTGCGGGAGGCCTCGGCTACGTCATCACGCTCGATGCCACCCAGCTTCGCACCCCCGAGCTGTTCGCAGCCGTCATCTTCGCGAGCCTCGTCTCGCTCATCATCTTCGGCATCGTCGCGGGCGTGGAGAGCCGGCTGCTCAAGCGCTGGCACGAGTCCGCCCTGCCCACGGAGGAGTGACCATGTCCCATCTCATCGCCCACCTGTCCACCGCCGACGCCGAGGCCATCGACCGCTCGAACGCCGTGCTCGTCCAGCCGATCGGCGCCATCGAGCAGCACGGCCCCCACCTCCCGCTCATCACCGACGCACTGACCGCGGAGCGGATCAGCGACCTCGCGATCTCAGGCCTCCCCGCCGGGAGCAACGTCTGGCAGCTGCCCACGCTGAGCTACGGCAAATCGACCGAGCACCTCGGCCGCGCCGGCACGGTCGCGATGAGCGCCGCGACCCTGATGGGCGTCTGCCTCGACCTCGGCGACTCCCTCGCCGCCTCCGGCTTCCGCAAGCTGGTGTTCGTCAACGGGCACGGCGGCCAGCCCAGCCTGCTGGATGTGGTGGCGCGCGACATCCGCGTCCGCACCGGGCTCGAGGTGTTCCCGATGATGCCCAGCAGGCTCGGGCTCCCCGAGGGCGTCGAGCCGGTCGACCCGGAGTACGGCATCCACGGCGGCCAGATCGAGACGAGCATCGTGTGGGCGCTCGCACCGGAGCTGGTCCAGATGGAGCACGCCCGTAAGGACGGAGAGGCCGCCGGCGACGTCTTCCGCGACCTCAAGCACCTCACGCTCGAGGGCGCGGTGCCGACGGCGTGGGTGACCGACGACCTGTCGGCGTCCGGAGTGCTCGGCGACCCGACGGCGGCCAGCCGCGAACTCGGCGAGCGCATCGTCGCACACCAGGTGACCGCCCTCCGCGAGGTCCTGCTCGAGATCCGCGACTTCGCCTTCCCGCCGGTCCCGTCCCGCGGCACGGCGGCCCGCGCTCTCGCCGAGGCGGTCGCGTGACGGCCGCCGTCCGGTCCTGGGGGCTGTCGGCGACGCATGTCGACCTGACGGGCGGGGCGCCTGCGCCTGTCCGTGCCGTCGAACTGGGCGCCCTGCCGCAGCGGCTCACGCTCGACCTGGAGCGCACCGCGATCGTCGTGGTCGACATGCAGAACGACTTCTGCACCCCCGGCGGCTGGCTCGCGTCCATCGGCGTCGACGTCTCCGGCGCCGCAGCCGCCGCAGACCACCTCGCGAGCATCCTCCCGGCGCTCCGCCGGGCCGGCGTCCCCGTGATCTGGCTCAACTGGGGCAACCGCCCTGATCTCGCCAACCTGCCCCCCGGCGTCCGCCACGTCTACGACGCCGACGGCGCCGGCGGCGGCATCGGCGACCGTGCCGGGCGCAGCGAAGCGGTCCTGACCGCCGGGAGCTGGGGCGCCGCACTCGTCGACGCTCTGGTCCCCGAGGCGGGCGACCTGCACATCGACAAGTACCGGATGAGCGGCTTCGTCGACACCCCGCTCGACTCCGTGCTCCGCAACCGCCGCATCGACACGGTCCTCTTCGCCGGCGTGAACGCCGACCAGTGCGTCCTCTCGACGCTCGTCGACGCCGCGAACCTCGGCTACGACGTCGTCCTCGTGGAGGGCGCGAGCGCCACCACCTCGCCGGCCTACTGCTACGACGCCACGGTCTACAACGTCCGCCAGTGCTTCGGCTTCACCACGACCCCCGGCGAGTTGATCGCGGCCCTCGCCGACTGAGCCCCCACATCCACCCAGGAAAGGAAACGACCATGGCCGACGCGCCCATCCTCAAGCACCTCGACTCGCTCACGACCCACCGCATCTCCCCCGGCGACACCGTGAAGCTCACCCACCTCACCGGCCCGAGCGAGGGATCGCCGACCAGCGTCTTCTTCGAGATCTGGGACCCGCAGGGCGAACAGCCCGACAACTCCCACCCCGACTCCGTCGAGATCTTCATCTTCCTCGCCGGCGAGGGCGTCGCCCAGTCGGACGAGCACAGCGTCGCCGTGAAGGCCGGGGACGTCCTCGTCCTCCCGAGCGGCTCGGTCCACCACATCAAGAACACCTCCGAGACCGAGCGGATGTACACGGTCACGATCATGGCCAACGACCTCGGGTCGATGGACAAGGGGTTCGAGCACCTCGTCACCTCCGGCGAGCGCGACGTGCTCGACGACGCGGACAAGGCGTCGATCATCACCGGTCTGGCCGCCCTCGCGGTCTGATCGCCGCGTCCGTCAGCACCGCCGCCGCCCGGCCGGGAGTCACTCCCAGCCGGGCGGCGTCGTGTAGCGGACGATCCCCTCGGTCTCCGCGATGCGCGCGACGCGCAGGGAGGTCCGGTCCTCCAGATACGGCCCGACGAGCTGAGCTCCGAGCGGGAGGCCGGAACGTGCGCCCGGTCCGAGCGGCACCACGGTGGTCGGCAGCTTCGGGAGGCTGGTGATCCGGCTCCAGGCCGGCACCTGGTCGGCATCGACGTGCGCTCCGTCGAAGGGGATGGTCGGGCCGCCGTCGTGCGCATCGACCAGCGGTGGCGCTGCGGTCGGCGCCGCCGGGCACAGCACGACGTCGACAGCGCCGAAGACCTCCGCGCGCCAGCGCTCGACGACGACCGCCCGACGCTCCAGCGCATCGGCGACGTCGCGGAAGGTCGCCGAGACCATGTCGCCCCACGCACCCGAGCCGCTGGACACCGCGGCGAAGCGCTCGTCGTCGAAGCCGTGCGAGACCTCGGCCGCTTGGAGCCGACGGAACAGGGCCTGCCCCTCCTCACCGGCGCCTGGCGGCGCCACGAGTTCCTGGACCAAGGCCCCCGCCTGCTCGAGGTCTGCGGCGAGCCGGGTGATCGCCTGCCGGGTCTCGTCGTCGACCAGGCAGGCCGGGTCGTCGAGCCAGAGCCCCACGCGCAGCGCGGCCAGGCGCTCGGCGCGCGGCGGCGGCAGCTCGATCCGCCAGGCGACCGCGTCCGGTCCGGCCACACCGACCATCAGCGGCACGAGCAGCTCCAGGTCCTCGGCCGACCTCGTCATCGGGCCGATGGCCGAGGCCGGGGGTTCGATCGCCCCGTCGACCGGCCAGGGCAGGTTGCCGATCTTCGGCACGATGCCCGTGCTCGGCTTGTGCCCGAACAACCCGCACCAGGCCGCCGGCACCCGCAGCGAGCCGGCCAGGTCGCTGCCGTAATCGAAGGCGCTCATCCCGGCCGCGACCGCTGCCGCCGCGCCGCCCGATGACCCGCCGGGAGAGCGAGTCGTGTCCCACGGATTGCGCGAGACGCCGAAGTCGGCGTTGCTCGACTGGTGGCCATTGAGGTAGACGGGCACGTTCGTCTTGCCGACGAGTACGGCGCCCTGCTCGCGGACGGCCGCCACGGGCGGGGAGTCCCGGTCGGCGACGACCTCGTCCGACCGGCGGCCGTGCGCCGTGGTCAGGCCGACCGTCGCGATCGAGTGCTTGACGCTCACCGGAACGCCCGCCAGTCGACCGCCGCGCTCCGCCGCGTCGACCGCCGCGGCCTCCGCCCGCGCGGCGTCGTCGTCGACGGCGCTGAATGCGCCTAGCTCCTCGTCGCGGAGTCGGCGGCGCCCGAGCGCCGCCGCGATCAGTTCGGCGGCGGAGAGCGTGCCGGTGCGCAGGGCTCGGAGCTGATCAGACGCGGAATGCTGCAGCATGTCCAGACGCTAGCCGGGCCGTGTTGCGCCGGGGTTACAGGCGGGAGTCGGGGCGCGCGAAACAGGCCCGCAACGCCCCCAAAACACCGGGGTCATCGGCGAGCCCTAGCGTGGCGGGAGCGGCGGGCAACGCGTCGCCCTGCATCCCGCTCGAACATCGGAGCCCTGTGAACCCTTCCGCCCCCGTCGACCTGCTGGTCGAGCACGCCGACCTCATCGCCGTCGAGGGCGTCCCCCGCGTCGAGCGGGACGCCTGGTTCGCGGTCGCGGGCGGCATCGTCGTCGCGCGCGGCACCGGCCCTGTCGGCGACCGCGTGGCCGTCGGCCCCGGCACCGAACGCCTCGACGCCACCGGGCGGTTCGTCGCGCCGGGGTTCGTCTCGTCCCACTCCCACACGTTCACGTCCGTCGCGCGCGGCCTGGGCACCTCCGAACGGCTCTACGGCTGGGCCGAGGCGATGTACGGGGTCACCCTGGGGTCCTCCCCCGACGACGTCTACTGGTGCACGCTCCACGGGTCGTTCGATCACGTGCGCAACGGAGTCACGACGGTGTTCGACTTCACCGACCCGCGCACCCGCTGGGCGCCCATGATCGCAGGACGCAAGCAGCGCGCGGAGGACGCGGTCCGGCCGGTCGAATGGCTCACGCGACAGCTGGACGGACGCCTCGACAGCGGCATCCGCTTCGTCGGCGCCTACCAGATCGAGCAGGACACGCTCGGCGCCGAGCAGGGCGTCGCCGCGTTCGGGGAGTCGGTCGCCGACCTGCGCTCGCGCGACCGGTCCCAGGCGCTCGACGCCGCGGTGTACGGGGCCGTGCAGTGGAGCGACGACGCCTCGGCCGCCGATCTCGAGGTGCGGATGATGCGCGAGCACGGGCTGCGGAACCACGCGCACATGCTCGAGACCCCTGACCAGCTCGACGAGCAGCTCGCCAAGGTCGCCTGGTACGAGCGGGCCGGTGCGATCGGGCCCGACTTCACCTTCGGGCACTTCGTCCAGGCGACCCCGGCGATCGTCGACCGGGTCGCCGAGGCGGGTGCGGCCGTCTCCTGGCAGCCCGGCGCGAACGGCCGCCTCGCTTCCGGCGTCCTGGATGTCCCCGGGCTGCTCCGCCGGGGAGTGACGGTGGGGCTCGGCCTCGACGACCAGGCCTGCAGCGACATCGCCGACCCCTGGCAGAACATGCGCCTGGGAATGTTCACCGTCCGTGCGACGTGGCGCGACCCGGCCGCAGCCTCCCCCGCCGACGTGCTGCGCGCCCAGACCCTCGGTGCCGCCGAGACGATGGGCGTGGACGACCGGGTCGGCTCGATCGAGGTCGGCAAGTTCGCGGACTTCCTGGTCGTCGACCCCCGCTCGCCCGACATCGGGCCGCTCTGGAGCCCGCTCGAGAACTATGTGTTGTCCTGCAGTCTGCGGAACCTCGCCGAGGTCCGCATCGGCGGCCGTCTCGTCGCGCACCACGGCACGCTGACCGACCCTCGCGCGGCCACCGCCTCCAGCGAGCTCCACGCCCGCTTCGACGAGGCGGCCGCCCGCTCTGCGGCTGCTCGCGGCTGACCGTCGACGGCGATCGCCGCCGATCCCATCACGCTGAGCGGGACTCGTCCGGTTAACCACGAATCCCCCGGAACCGTGAGATTCCGGGGGTTTTGTAGCGAGGGCGGGACTCGAACCCGCGACACCACGATTATGAGCCGTGTGCTCTAACCACCTGAGCTACCCCGCCGCGGCATCCCCGTGCATGAACCAGGCGTGAACCGGGGTGCATGTGCCGGGGAGGCGGAGCCCCCTGTGGGAATCGGACCCACTACCTCTTCCTTACCAAGGAAGTGCTCTACCAATGAGCTAAGGGGGCGGAGCCGGCGCCCGCCCAGACGGCGGGACGATTTCGGCAACCAGAAGAGAATACCATCCTCCCGAGGGTGCTCCGAACCATCCCGCGCCCCCGCGCGCGGCGCTGCGCCGACCGCCGCGCGCTACGCGGCCTTCGCCGCCGCCGACGCGCCGTCGAGGGCCTCCAGCTCGTCCGCGGTGAGCTCCAGCTCGGTGGACGCGAGGAGGGCCGGCAGCTGCTCCAGGGTGCGTGCGCTCGCGATCGGGGCGGTGATGGTCGGCTGGGCGGCGAGCCAGGCGAGGGCGACCGTCGCGACCTCGGCGTCGTGGGCGGCGGCCACCTCGTCGAGGGCGGCGAGCACGCGGCGGCCGTTGTCGTCGAGGTACTTGGCGGCCCCGCCGGCGCGCGGGCTGTCGACCTGGGCGCCGTCGCGGTACTTGCCGGTGAGGAACCCGGCGGCGAGGGCGAAGTACGGCATGACGCCGAGGTTCTCGCGCTCGGCGATCGGGCGGTAGGTCTGCTCGTAGCCGCGCTCGACCAGGTTGTAGTGCGGCTGCAGCGCCACCGCGCGGTGCAGGCCGTCGCGCTCGGTGATGCGGAACCACTCCTCGATGCGCTCCGGCGCGTAGTTCGAGATGCCGATGTACCGGACCTTGCCCGCGTCGACCAGCGCGGAGAGGGCGCCGACGGTCTCCTCCAGCGGCACGGTCTCGTCGTCGAAGTGGGCGTAGTAGAGGTCGATGTAATCGCTCTGCAGCCGCTCCAGCGACGCGTCGGCCGCGCGGCGGATGTTGTCGGCGGCGAGGCCGCGGAAGTCGGGGTGCTGGCTGACCTTGGTGGCGAGCACCACGCGCTCGCGGTTGCCGCGCGCCGAGAACCACTCGCCGAGGATCCGCTCCGAGTCGCCGCCGGTGTTGCCCGGCACCCAGGCGGAGTAGCCGTCCGCCGTGTCGACGAAGTCGCCTCCCGCCGCCGTGAAGGCGTCGAGCACGTCGAACGAGGTGTCGCGGTCGGCCGTCCAGCCGAACACGTTGCCTCCGAGCGAGAGCGGGAGGACCTCCAGGTCCGAGGTGCCGATCGTGCGACGGGATGCGGTCATGCGTGTCTCCTTGTGAGGTGGGCCGGACTGTCCCTTCACGCTAACGCCGCGACCCTGGGGCTATACCGGCGGTTGCTGAAGATGTGGAAAGGTCGAATCATGCACACCTCGACCGCTCCACGGGAGCTCGCCGCCGACTGCTCGCGGTGCGCGGGGCTGTGCTGCGTGGCCCTCGCATTCGCGAAGTCCGCCGACTTCGCCTTCGACAAGGCCGCCGGCGAGGAGTGCGTGAACCTCGACGACGGGTTCCGCTGCCGCATCCACCCTCGGTTGCGCGAGCGCGGCTTCAAGGGCTGCACGGTCTTCGACTGCTTCGGCGCCGGTCAGCACGTCACGCAGTCCCTCTACGGCGGCGCGACCTGGCACGACGGAGCGGAGGTGCGCGACGGGATGTTCGCCGTCTTCCCGATCGTCCGCCAGCTCCACGAGCTGCTGTTCTACCTGCGGGAGGCGCTGCGCATGCCCGCCGCCGCCCCGATCCACCCGGCGCTGCGGCGCGCGGAGCAGGAGGTGCTGGCGGCCTCCGACGCCGACCCCGCGGCCATCGTCGCGCTCGACATCGAGGAGCTGCGCGGCCCGGCCGCGAGCCTCCTGCGCGACGCCGCCCGCCTCACCCGCGAGGCGCTGCCGCGGTCGGGGAAGCCCACGACGGGAAACGCCGACCGCCGCACAACCGACCCCCGCGCCACCGCCCGCCGCGCCCGACTCCGCCCCGGCGCCGCCCGGCGTCTGCCGCCACCTGGCGGAGGCCGTCGTGGCCGCGCGCGGCCTCCCGCACCCGTG
>NZ_JBPGXM010000134.1:0-9920 GCF_056755495.1 Leifsonia sp. KNZ12-8B | reverse complement strand
GCGCCCGCCTCGCGGCCGGCGCCGGTGCCCCCGCCGCGCACGCCGCCGCCGCGCACGCCGCCCCCGCGCACGCCGCCGAGACGCACGCCGCCGAGACGCACGCCGCCGATACACACCCCGGCGAGGGGCGTCGATCGGTCGGAATTCTGCCCGAATAGCGGCAGAATGACGCCCCTCGCGGCTTCGCGCCCCGGCAGCATTCTGAGAAACCACGAATCCTGCGGGCGCGCAACCACTTGACCAACGTCTCGAAGCCTCCGACGTTGGGGTCATGACACCAGATCACGCGCCGACCGCGCGGGGGCCGGTCAGCGAGGCGCTGCTCGAGGCGCTCGCCGCGGACCGCCCGGAAGACTCCGCCGCCGGACTGCTCGTCGCCGAGCGGGCGGCGGAGGCTGTCGCGGCCGGGACCGACATCCTCACCGACGAGGACCTCCAACTCACCCTCTACCTGCTCTACGGCCTCTTCTACGGCGACACCCTCTCCGCTGACGAGGAGTGGGAGTGGAACCCCGAACTGCTGCGCGCGCGACGCACCATCGAGCGCGAGTTCGAGCGGCAGCTGCGCGAGCGCGTCCCGGTGGGCGACCTCCCCGAGCCCACCGCCGACGCGGTCGCCGCGCACCTGTTCCAGCTCACGTCCGAGGATGCCGGGCCCAGCCTCTCGCGCTTCATCGCCAAGCAGGCGACCGGCGACCAGGCGATCGAGTTCGTGGTGCACCGCTCGATCTACACCCGCAAGGAGGCCGACCCGCACTCGTGGGCCATCCCGCGCCTGACCGGCCGGGCCAAGGCGGCGCTCGTGGAGGTGCAGGCCGACGAGTACGGCGGGGGCCGGCCCGACCGCATCCACGCCGAGATCTTCGCTCGCACCATGCGCGGCGTCGGGCTGGACGACACCTACGGCGCCTACGTCGACAACGTTCCGGCGATCACGCTGGCGTCGTTCACGATGATGTCGATGTTCGGGCTCAACCGGAGCCTCCGCGGCGCCATCACCGGCCACCTGGCCGCCTTCGAGATGACCTCGTCGATCCCGAACCGGTTCTACGGCAACGGCTTCAGGAGGCTCGGCTACGACGACGACGTCACCTGGTACTACGACGAGCACGTGGAGGCCGACGCCGTGCACGAGCAGATCGCCGGCCGCGACCTGGCGGGCGGGCTCGCGGAGCAGCATCCGGACCTCCTGCCCGACATCGTCTTCGGCGCCGCGGCGTGCCTGTACGTCGACGGGCTGGTCGGGCAGCACCTGCTCGACTCCTGGCAGGCCGGCGGCAGCTCGCTGCGGGAGCCGTTGAAGGCGGTGGCGGCATGACCGCGCACGGCGCCCACGACGAGGCGCCCGTCATCGTCGCCTGCCCCGACGGGCCGCTGCTGGTCCGCGGCCACATCGACCTGACCACCCCGGATGGCGAGCCCATCGAGCAGCGCCGCCGGACGGTCGCACTCTGCCGGTGCGGGGTCTCCAGCATCAAGCCGTTCTGCGACGGCACCCACAAGGCGGTGCACTTCCGCACCGAGCCCGTCGTCACGGCGTCGCATCCGCACACCGAAGAATAGGAGGGGAGCGTCATGTCCGACGAGAAGGATCGTCACGACGACGACACCAAGCAGGAGCAGCAGATCATCGACAAGCCCTCGCAGGCCGAAGGCGACGAGGGCGACAGCGACGCGGGCTAGGAGGCGCCGGTGACGGGCGAAGAGACGACCGAGCAGAGCACCGAGGAGAGCACCGAGGAGATCACTGCGCAGATCGTCGAGCTCGGCGAGCGCATCGCCGACCTCGCCGGGCGCGCGGGCGTGCGCGTCGGAGCGGCCGAGTCGCTGACCAGCGGCGCGATCGCGTCGGCGCTGGGGCGCGCGCCCGGAGCGAGCGAGTGGTTCGCGGGCAGCGTCGTCGCCTACTCCGAGCGCGTGAAGTTCGACGTGCTCGGGGTGACCCCGGGGCCGGTCATCACCGCGATCTGCGCGGAGCAGATGGCGGCGGGAGCAGCCCGCCTGCTCGACCTGGACGTGGTGGCCGCGGTCACCGGCGCCGGCGGGCCCGACCCGGAGGAGGGCCATCCCGCGGGGACGGTGTTCCTGGCGCACGGCAGCCGCAGCGCCCTCCGCGTCGACGAGCTGCATCTCGAGGGCGACCCGGCCGTGGTCGTCGAGCTCACCGTGCGCGCGGCGCTGCAGGCGCTCGGGGCCGACCTCGCCGAGCTGGCGCAGTCCGCGGACTCCGCCGCGGCGGCCGCCGCGCATCCGGCCGCCGCGCATCCGGCCGCGCGGGAGGAGGCGGCGTCGTGACCGACGACTCCGACGACCGGGACGCCCGCCCCGGCGACGGCCGGAGCGAGACCGTCAACCAGCGCGCGGACCGCAACTGGAACGAGCTGCTGCAGGAGTTCCGCGTCTTCCAGACCGGCACGCAGATCCTGGCCGCATTCCTGCTGACCCTGCCGTTCCAGCAGCGCTTCACGGAATTGGCGCCCTTCGACGTGGGTGTCTACGTGGTGCTGGTGCTGCTCGCCGTGACCGTGACCCTGCTCGCGCTGTCGCCGGTGAGCCTCCACCGCCTGCTCTTCCAGCGCGGCGCCAAGGTGCGGCTGGTGCGCTTCTCGAACGTCATGCTCATCCTCTGCCTGGCGCTCGCGTCGGTGCTGTTCACCGGCATCGTGCTCTTCATCGTCGACTTCCTCGCCGCACCGCCCTTCGGCGCGATCGCCGCGACCTGCGTGTTCGTGGTGGTGCTGATCCTGTGGATCGCGGTGCCGCTCATCATGCGGGCGAAGCCCCAGCCGCGGGGCGATGCGCCGGTGGACGACCAGGGGAGGGGCCGCCGCCGCGCGTGACTGCGACGACGGCGCCGCGCGGGATCGCTCAGCACCGAAGCGCCGTGACAACACGGGTCGTGACAACACACCGCCCGCTGTCACACAATGGCGGCCTGCGGTGTCTGTTGTGCAGCGGCGTCGAACGGGCGCCCGGACAAGGAGCCCCTCATGACCTCAGTGATCGAGACCCTCCGCGGTGACTTCGCGGGCGACATCATCGACCCCGGCAGCCCCGATTACGAGTCGGCCCGCCGGACTCTCCTGGCGGTGGGAACCCCGGAGTCGGTGCTCCGGCCCCGCAGCACCGAGGACGTGCGGGCCGCCGTGCGGTTCGCGGCCGGCAGCGGTCTCGCGCTGGCGGTGCGCGGCGGCGGCCACGGCTTCCCAGGGTTCGGCACCAACGACGGCGGCGTGGTCATCGACCTGCGCGAACTCGACGGAGTGGAGGTGCTCGACGAGGAGCGCCGCATCGTCCGGGTGGGCGGAGGCGCCACCTGGGGCCCGGTGGCCGACGCGCTCGGCCGGCGGGGCTGGGCGATCTCGTCCGGCGACACCAGGAGCGTCGGCGTCGGCGGGCTGACCCTCTCGGGCGGCATCGGCTGGAAGGTGCGCGAGTACGGCCTGGCCCTCGACAGCCTCGTCGCGGCGGAGGTCGTCACGGCGCGCGGCGATGTCGTCCGGGCGAGCGCCGACGAGCACCCCGACCTGTTCTGGGCGCTCCGCGGCGGAGGCGGCAGCTTCGGCGTGGTGACCGCGTTCGAGTTCGCCGCCCATCCCACCTCGGCGGTGTTCTTCGGCACGATCTCCTTCCCGGCGGCGGAGGCGGCGGCGGTGCTGGAGGGTTGGGCCGGCTACCTGCGCACGGCGCCCGAGGAGCTGACCTCGACCGTCGCCCTCGCCAACCCGTTCGCGGGCGGCCCGACCGCCCCGGTCGTCATCCACGTCGCCTTCGACGGCGACGACCCGTCCCGGGCGGCAGTGGCCATCGACCCGATCCGCCGACTCGGCACCGTGCTCGCGGACGACGTCACGCAGCGGGACTACGCGGGCATCCTCGAGGAGGGCGCGGTCCCGCCGCCGGGCCTCCGCATCCTGACCCGCAGCGCCTTCGTCGACGCGGGGTCGGTCGCGGACGTGCTCCGCATCCTCGTCGCGGAGGGCGCCAGGACCGGCTCCCCCTTCATCGCCCTCCGCAGTCTGGGCGGAGCGCTGTCCCGCGTGCCGGCCGACGCGACGGCGTACGCGCACCGCCAGGCGGAGCTCCTCGTCATCACCACGCTCGGTGGCCCCGAAGAGGTCGTGGCGGCAGGGCGCCCGGCGTTCGACGCCCTCTGGGCGGAGCTGTCGCCGCATGCTGCGGGGGCGTACGCCAACTTCCTCAGCGACACCGGCGACGCAGCACTGGCGGCGATCTACCCTCCGGCGACGCTGTCGCGCCTCGCGGCGGTGAAGCGCGAGTACGACCCGGGCAACCTGTTCGCGGGCAACTTCGCCGTGCGGCCGGCGTGAGAGAGGGGCGGGTTCCGACGCAACGGTGAAGCAGCATCGCGGTGACCGGCCGGCAACCTTCGAATGTTCGCACATCCGTCAGCCGGGGGCCGACAAGGGGTTGCCGCGTCCCCGCCTCCGGCCGATGGTGGGCGCATGGCCGATCGGACGATGGAGTTGCGGGCGGCGGGCGACCGGTCCCGGATCGAGGACGTGTGGGGTGCCCGCACGCCGTTCGCTGCGGGAGAGCGGTGGCCCGACCGGGTCGATGTGATGCTGGCCGACGGGCTGGCCGAGGCGGATGTCGACGCCTGGGTGCGCTCGGCGTGCGTGCTGTGCAGCAACGGGTGCGGCTGCGAGATCGCGGTCAAGGACGGCCGGATGGTCGGCATCCGCGGCCTCGCGGAGGACCCGGTCAACCACGGCCGACTGGGCCCGAAAGGGCTCTACGGCAGCTGGCAGGGCATGCGCGGGACCGACCGGCTCACCACCCCGCTCATCCGCAGGGACGGCGAGCTGGTGCCCGCGACCTGGGACGAGGCGATGGAGGCCGTGGTCGCCCGCAGCAGGCAGCTGCTCCAGGAGCGCGGCCCGCTCAGCCACGGCTTCTACACCAGCGGCCAGCTGTTCCTGGAGGAGTACTACACGCTGGCCGTGATCGGGAAGGCCGGCCTCGGCACTCCGCACATGGATGGCAACACCCGCCTCTGCACCGCGACCGCGGCCTTCTCGCTCAAGGAGACCTTCGGCGCCGACGGTCAGCCGGGCTGCTACGAGGACATCGACCACTGCGACACGCTCTTCCTCTGGGGCCACAACATGGCGGCGACCCAGACCGTGCTCTGGTCGCGCGTGCTCGACCGGCTCGCCGGGCCGAATCCGCCGCGGCTCGTCGCCGTCGATCCGCGCGACACCCCGGTGGCGCAGCGGGCCGAGGTGCACCTCGCGATCAGGCCGGGCACCAACCTGGCCCTGCTGCACGCCATCGTCCGCGAACTGCTGGTCACCGGCGCGATCGACCGGGAGTTCGTCGATGCCCACACCCTCGGGCTGGAGGAGCTGCGCGGCCAGGTGGAGCAGTGGACGCCCGAGCACGCGGCCGAGGTCTGCGGCGTGGCGGCCGCCGACATCCGTCGAGCCGCCGAGATCTTCGCGAGCGGCGAGCGGGTACTGTCGACCGTGCTCCAGGGCTTCTACCAGTCGGCGCAGGCGACGGCGTCCGCGTGCGCTGTCAACAACCTCCACCTGCTGCGGGCGATGCTCGGGAGGCCGGGCGCCGGCATCCTGCAGATGAACGGGCAGCCCACGGCCCAGAACAACCGCGAGACCGGCGCCGACGGCGACCTGCCCGGTTTCCGGAACTGGGAGAACCAGCAGCACATCGAGCAGCTCGCGCGCTTGTGGGGCGTCGACACGCTGCGGATCCCGCACTGGGCGCCGCCGACCCACATCATGCAGATGATCCGCTACGTGGAGCAGGGCAGCATCCCGTTCCTCTGGGTGTCCGCGACGAACCCGGCCGTGTCGCTGCCGCAGCTGCCGCGCATCCGCGAGATCCTCGGCA
Organism: Leifsonia sp. KNZ12-8B; assembly: GCF_056755495.1. Lineage (NCBI taxonomy): Bacteria > Bacillati > Actinomycetota > Actinomycetes > Micrococcales > Microbacteriaceae > Leifsonia > Leifsonia sp. KNZ12-8B. The sequence continues at coordinate 4,046 of NZ_JBPGXM010000134.1, read as the reverse complement.
AGCCGGAGCTGTTCCTCGTCGTGCAGGATCTCTACCTCACCGAAACGGCGCAGCTCGCCGACGTCGTGCTCCCCGCCGCGGGCTGGGGCGAGAAGACCGGGACGTTCACGAACGCCGAGCGCACCGTCCACCTGTCCGAGAAGGCCGTCGACCCGCCCGGGGAGGCGCGCGCCGACCTCGACATCTTCCTCGACTACGCCAAGCGGATGGGCTTCACCCGCAGCGACGGCAGCCCGCTGATCACCTGGGAGACCCCGGAGGACGTGTACCGGGCCTGGCAGGAGTGCTCGCGCGGGAGGCCCTGCGACTACACCGGCATCTCCTTTGACGACCTGCGGCGCGAGAGCGGCATCAAGTGGCCGCGCCGCGAGGGCGAGACCGAGAGCCAGGAGCGGCTGTACACCGACTTCGACTTCCCCTCTCACGCCGACTACGCGGAGAGCTACGGGCACGACCTGCTCACGGGTGCGACCGTCGGCGAGCAGGCATTCCGGGCGATGCGGCCGGACGGCAAGGCGCTGCTCAAGTCCGCGCCGTTCACCGGGCCGCACGAGATGCCCGACGAGGAGTACCCGCTCCGGCTCGAGACCGGCCGCAGCGTCTACCACTTCCACACCCGCACCAAGACCGGCCGCAGCCCCGAGCTGACCGACGCCGCCCCGACCGTCTGGGTCGAGCTGGCGCAGGCCGACGCCGACGCCCGGGGGCTCTCCGACGGCGACCTCGTAGAGGTCCGCTCGCGTCGCGGACGCATCGTCGCGCCGCTGCGCGTGACCGGCATCCGCCCGGGCGCGGTGTTCGCGCCGTTCCACTACGGCTACTGGGATGCGCCGCCGGACGCGGTCGACAAACGGCCGACCGCGGCGAACGAGCTGACCGTCACCGAGTGGGACCCGGTCTCCAAGCAGCCGCTCTTCAAATCCGGCGCGGTGCAGGTGACGGCCTGGAAGGAGGCGTGATGAAGCTCCCGGTGTACCTGCGGCTGCTCGCCGAGTCCGAGACGACGCTCGCCGACTCGTACCGCACCATCGCGGAGGCCCACGGCGACGAGCCGGACGTGCACCACCTCTGCCTGACCCTGGCGAAGCAGTGCGACGAGCACCGCGCCAAGCTCGACGACATCATCGAGCGGTTCGGCGCCGCGTCGGAGGGCGACGGCGACGACGACGAGCCGGAGCGCCTCCACGCCGACGGGGTGGGGGAGGCGCGGTCCGGCCCGCTCGGGCTGCTGCGCGACCTGCAGGACCTCTACCTGCTCGCCAGCCTCGCCGACATCACCTGGACGATGGTGAAGCAGGCCGCCCAGGCGCTCGAGGACGGCGACCTGCTCGACGTCGTCGCCGCGTGCGAGCACGAGATCGCCGTACAGCTCAGGTGGCTGTCGACCCGCATGAAGCAGGCGGCGCCGCAGGCGCTGGTGGCGGTGCCGTGAGCGCCGCGACGGGCCGGGCGTCGGTGCTGGAGCGGGCGCAGCACCGGGCGGGCGAGGTGGGCGCCGGCCTGTACGTCGGGCTGCTGTCGCTGGTCGTGCTCGCGGTGTCTGGCGCGATCGGCATGCTGCTGACCACGCCGTGGCTGTTCCCGAGCCTGGGGCCGACCGTCATGGTGCTCTTCGGGACGCCGCGGGAGAAGGCCGCACGACCGCTCGACGCTGCCGCCGGGCACGCGGTCGGGATCGTCGCCGGCGTGGCGTGCCTGTTCCTGTGCGGGATGAACGGCAAGCCCTCGGCGGTGGAGGCGGGACTCTCGCTCGGGTACGTGCTGGGCGGCGCCCTCTCGGTCGCCCTCACCGCGTTCGTGCTGCACGCTCTGAAGCTGCAGCACCCGCCCGCGGGCGCGACGACGCTGATCATCAGCCTGGGCGTCATCGCCGACCCGGTCGGCATCCTCTCGATGGCCGCGGCGATCGCATTCACGATCCTGGCCGCCTGGGGTCTCAACGCGCTGCTCGGGGAGCGCCCGCACGGCTGGCGGAGACCGTCGTGACGGCCGCGATCATCCTGGCCGGCGGCCGCTCGACCCGGTTCGGCGCGGACAAGCTGGAGGCGCGCATCGGAGGCCGCACACTGCTCGCCAGGACGATGGAGGCGGCGCTCGCAGCGGGCTGCCGCCCGGTCGTGGTCGTGACGGCGCGGGGCGGGATCGCGGGAGAGGCCGGTGCCGTCGCCGTCGATGTGACCTCGGTGTCGGAGTGGCCGCGCTGGGGCGGCCCGTGCGCGGGAGTCGCAGCGGGGGTGGAGGCGCTGGATGCGGGCGGGCCGCCGGACGCGACCGAGGCCGTCATCCTCCCGGCGGACCTCGCCGACCCGGACGCGGCGCTCGCGGCGCTCACCGCGGCCCCCGGGCCGTACGTGCTGCGTGACGCCGACGGACGCGAGCAGTGGCTGCTGGCCCGTGCGTCCATGGCGACTCTGCGCGCGGGCATCGCCGCGCTCCGGGCGCGGGGGACGCTCGCCGGCCTCCCCGCCCGGGCGCTGCTGGGCCGGCTGCCCGGGAGCGAGCCGGTGCTCCGGCCGCTCGCCACGGCCGACATCGACCGGCCGGAGGATCTCGATCTGCTGCGCGCCTCCGACCCTGTGCACGCCATCGACCCGCTGAAGGAGCCGAGCCATGGAACCGTCTGAGCTGGACGACTGGGCCGCTACCGCCTCCCGCGCCCTCGGAGTGACGATCGAGCACGGCGATATCGCCGCGATCCTCGACCTCGCCCGGGATGCGGCGCACGGCATCGCCCGCCCCGCGGCGCCGCTCACCGCCTACCTGGCGGGGATCGCCGTGGGCCGTGGTCGCCCGCTGGCCGAGGCGACCGCCGCGCTGACCGCCGCGATGACCGCCGCGACGGCCGCCGCGACGGACGAGGGCGCCGAGTGATGCGCGCGACAGCGGCTCGCCTGGTCGGAGGCACGTGATGAAGAGCTGGCAGGACGCCCGCGAACTCGCCCACGACCTGGGCCGCCGCCACCCGGCGCGGGCTCTGCGCGTGCCGCTGTCGCGCGCCGCGGGCCTCACCCTCGCGGCCGATCTGCGCGCGGAGCGCTCGGTGCCCCGGTTCGACAACTCGGCGATGGACGGCTGGGCGGTGGCCGGCGACGGCCCGTGGCGGGAGGGGGAGCCGGTGCTCGCCGGGTCGGCGCCCGACATCCTTCCGCTCACGCCGGGGGAGGCGCGTCCGATCGCGACCGGCGCGCCCCTCCCTCCCGGCACCAGCACGGTGCTGCGGACGGAGGAGGGCATCCTCGAGTCCGGCCCGGACGGCATGCTCGTCGACACCATCGCCCCGCTCGACCCCGGCCGCGACATCCGCCGGTGCGGCGAGGAGGCGGAGTCCGGCGACGTGCTGCTGCACCAGGGCGCCCGGCTGACGCCGCCCGCGATCGGGCTGCTCGCCGCGGCCGGCATCGCCGCGGTCGACGTGCTGGCGCCTCCGCTCGTCACGAGCATCGCGACCGGCGACGAGCTGGCCGGCCCGGAGGCGGGGCCCGGGCAGGTGCCGGACGTCCTCAGCCCGCTCATGCCCTCCCTCCTCGCCGCGATCGGCGGCCGCTGCGCGACCGCGGTCCGGGCGCTGGACCACGCCGACGACGTCGCCGCCGCGATCGCGCGCGCCCGCACGGGCCTTCTGATCTCGTCGGGCGGAACCGCGCACGGCCCGGCCGACCCGGTGCGGGAGGCGCTCGCCCGGCTCGATGCCCGGCTGGTGCTCGACGGCGTCGCGCTCCGGCCCGGCTCGTCGGTGCTGCTGGCGGAGCTGCCGGACGGTCGCGTGGTGCTCGCGCTGCCGGGCAATCCGCTCGCCGCGGTGGTGGACCTCCTGCTGCTGGGCTGGCCGCTGCTGTGCGGGATGCTCGGCCTGCCGCTCGCGCCGCTGCCGCCGTGTCCGCTGCCGCTCGGCGGGCTGCCGCGGCACGGCGCCCGGGCGATCGCGTGCGTGCGGGAGGAGGGCGGTTACGTCGCCGTGCCGCACCAGCGCTCCGGGATGCTGCGCGGCATCGCGACCGCCACCCACCTCGTCGTCACCGAGAACGCCCTGTCTCTTATACACATCT
>NZ_JBPGXM010000133.1:0-9931 GCF_056755495.1 Leifsonia sp. KNZ12-8B | reverse complement strand
AGATGTGTATAAGAGACCGGCATCAGCGTGGCAGAGCCGGCGTGCGCTCCGCCTCACCGACGCCCGGACGTTCGCGATGGGCTGAGCGAACTCACCACTGTGAGTAACGCTACCGGTAGTGCTACTATCAGCACCATGCTGATCGGAGAGCTGTCGGACCGGACGGGTGTCGCCCCCGCGACCATCAAGTACTACGTGCGCGAGGGCCTGCTGCCCGCGGGCGAGCGCCTCGGCGGCAATCGCACTGACTACTCCGACGCCCACGAGGAGCGGCTGCGGTTGATCCGGGCGATGCTCGAGATCGGGCGGCTCTCCGTGGCGTCGGTGCGCGACGTGCTGGCGGCGCTGGACGAGCCGGGCGCGCCGATCGCCGCCACCTTCGACGTGGCGCAGCAGGCGCTGTCACGGGCGGCCGTCCCGGACGTCGCCGAGCCGACCCCGGCCTCCCTCGCCCGGGTGGACGCGCTGGCCGAGCGTGCCGGCTGGGGCGACTGCGACGACAACATCGGCCGGGAGATCGCCGCCCGGGTCCTCGACGGCTTCGAGCGAGCGGGCTTCCCGCTGCCCGACGGGTACCTCGACCGGTACGCCGCGGCGGCGCAGGTGCAGGCGGAGGCCGACCTCGGCGCCGTCGCCGCGCTTCCCGACCGCTCCCGGATGACCGAGCTCATGGTCGTCGGCACCATCCTGGGCGACCCGCTCGCCCTCGGCCTGCGCCGGATCGCGCAGGCCGTCGTCACGAACCGGAGGAGCACGTCATGAGAAGGATGTTCGCCTGGCACCGCCCGCTGATGACGGTGGCCGCGCTGATGGTCGTCTGCGCCGTCGCGTCGCTCGTCGGACTCGCCGTCGACCACCGTGAGGTCACCGGGCTCGATGCCTGGGCGAAGCCGCTCAAGTTCTCGCTGTCGATCCTGCTCTACAGCGTGACCTGGGCGTGGCTGATCGCGCAGCTGCCCCGCTGGCGACGGGTCGCCCACGCGGCGGGGACCGTGATCGCGGTGGCCCTGATCGTCGAGCAGGCCGCGATCGTCGGCGCAGCGGCGGCCGGGACGACCAGTCACTTCAACGTCTCCACGCCGCTCGCGACGACCCTGTGGGCGATCATGGCGGTGTCGATCACCGTGCTGTACGTCGGCACGTTCGTGACCACGATCGCGGTCTTCTTCCTTCGCCTGCCGACCCGGTCGGCGACCCTCGCCGTGCGCGCGGGAGGCGTGATCGCCCTGGTGGGGATGGGGCTGGCGTACCTGATGACCGGTCCGACGGCGCAGCAGCTCTCGGACTTCCGCGGCATCGCGGGCGCCCACACGGTCGGGCTCGCCGACGGCGGCCCCGGGCTGCCGCTCCTCGGGTGGAGCACGGTCGGCGGCGACCTCCGCATCCCGCACTTCGTCGGGATGCACGCCCTCCAGCTGTTGCCGCTGCTCGCGATCCTGCTCGGCTGGCTCGGCACGCAGTGGCGGCCGCTCGCCGACGACCGGGTGCGGCTGCGCCTCGTCGTGATCGCGACGGTCGCCTACGCGGCCGCGCTCGCTCTCGTGACCGCGCAGGCGCTGGCGGGCGAGTCGATCGTCCGGCCGACCGGGGTGTTCCTCGCGGCCGGCCTGGTGGTCGCCCTCGGGGCGGTGGTGGCCGTGGTGGTGGTGCTGGTCGCGGGTGCCGGCGGCACGGGTGCCGGTGGCACGGTCGCCGGTGATGAGGTCGCCGGCACGGCGTCGCGCCTCCCCGCCGCGGAGCCGGTTCCGAGTCGTGGAGGCACGACCTTCAGCGGCTCGAAAGCTTCGAGAAGCTAGTATTTCGGCATCCCTGCATCACATCCCGGCGTCCCGGGCCCCTCGACCCTCGAAGGATGCGCATGACCGACTCCCCGCGCCGACAGCAGCGCCCGCGCGGACCGGCGCCGGTCCGGCACGGGCGCCTGCCGCGCCGCCGGGCCGCCGGGCTGGTCGCGCGGATCGTCGCGCTGGTGCTGGCCGTCGCCGTCGTGAGCGCCGGCTCGGTCGCCGGCTACGCGGTGTGGGACGTCGCGCACTCGGTGAAGAAGGGTGTGACGCTCGTCACGAGGTCGGGCACGACGCAGGCGCCGGTGCCGAACGTCGGTGCGATCGAGGGCGGCGTCAACCTGCTGCTCGCCGGCACGGACAGCCGCAGCGACCTCGGGGGCATCTACGAGACCCAGGAGGAGCAGGACGCCAGCAGCGGCGCCGGCAACAACGACGTCACGATGCTGCTGCACATCGCGCAGGACCACAAGAGCATGATGGTCGTCAGCTTCCCGCGCGACCTCATGGTCGAGATCCCGGACTGCCCGTCCCCGGAGGGCGGCGGGACCGTCGACGGCAGCTCCTCCGCCCAGTTCAACACGGCGCTCTCGCGCGGCGGGCTGGCCTGCGTCGTGCTCACGGTGGAGGAGCTGACCGGGCTGAGCATCCCGTTCGCCGCCACGATCAACTTCGCCGGCGTGAGCGCGATGTCGAGCGCCGTCGGCGGCGTGACCGTCTGCCTGGCCTCGCCGGTGGTCGATGACTACACCAACCCGCCGCTCGACCTCCCCGCCGGACAGCGGGAGTTGGTGGGGGACACGGCGCTGTCGTTCCTGCGCAGCCGCCACGGCGTCGGCGACGGCAGCGACCTGGGCCGCATCTCGAACCAGCAGGTCTTCCTGTCGGCGCTCGCCCGCAAGATCGTGAGCGGCGGCGTCCTCTCGAACCCGGTGCAGCTCTACGCGCTCGCGAAGGCGGCGGTCGCCAACGTGACGCCGTCCGAGAGCCTCAGCAACCCGACGACCCTGGTGCAGATCGCGATGGCGGTGCGGGACACCGGACTCGACAACATGGTGTTCGTGCAGTACCCGACGGTGGACGATCCGGACGACCCGAACCGCGTGGTGGTGCAGAGCGACGCCGCCGACGCCCTCAACGCCGCGCTGGTGAACGACCAGCCGGTCCGGCTGACGGGCTCCACGGGACGGGCGGCCGAGGACCCGACCGCCACGGCGACCCCGACACCGGGGACCCCGGACGCTGCAACGCCGGATGCTGGAACGGGGGACGCCGGCGCGACCACCGCACCCGACGCGGGTACCTCGGCGGCACCCGATCCCGCCGCCCCGGCCGACCCGGCCGCCACCCCGACGCCGACCGGCACGGGCGCGGTGGACCTCCCGTCCACGATCACCGGGCAGACCGCCGCGCAGCAGACCTGCACCAGGGGCAACGAGTAGCGCGCCGATTGCGTTCGTCGGTGGTGCCCGCTTGGATGAGTCCATGCCCATGACCGACCGGATGACCTCGCTGCAGCTGCGCGTCCTCGTCATCGCGATCCTCGCCAGCTTCGTCGCGTTCCTCGACGGCGCGGTCATCAACGTGGCGCTGCCCGCGATCTCGGAGGAGCTGGGCGGCGGCCTGCCGCTGCAGCAGTGGGTGGTGGACGGATACCTGATCACGCTCGGCTCGCTCATCCTCGTCGCCGGGTCATTGTCGGACGTGTTCGGCCGCAAACGGGTGCTGTACGCGGGGCTGATCGGGTTCCTGATCACCTCTCTGCTGTGCGCCTTCGCGCCGACGGGCGTGTTCCTCGTGATCGCCCGGGCGCTGCAGGGCGTCGCCGGCGCGCTGCTGGTGCCGAGCTCGCTCGCGATCATCATCTCCACCTTCGACGGCCCGGCGCAGGCGAAGGCGATCGGCCGGTGGACGGCGTGGACGGGCGTGGCGATGATCGCGGGGCCGGTGGTCGGCGGGGTCTTCGTCGACACGCTCTCGTGGCGGTGGGTGTTCGTCATCAACGTCGTGCCGATCGCGATCACGCTGGTGCTCATGCTCACGCTGGGGCAGAGCGACAAGGGCACCGGAGGGAGCGTCGACGTCGTCGGCGCGGTGCTCGGCTCCCTCGGTCTGGCCGGGACGGTGTACGCGCTCATCGAGCAGGGCGTGCAGGGCTGGACGAGTCCGGGCGTGTGGATCCCGCTCCTCCTGGGCCTGCTCTGCCTCGCCGCGTTCTTCGTCGCCGAGCGGCGGGTCAAGCGACCCATGCTGCCGCTCGGGCTGTTCTCGGTGCATAACTTCTGGGTGGGCAACCTCGCGACAGCGTTCGTCTACGGCGCCCTGGCGTTCGGGCCGCTGGTCGTGACGCTGTTCCTGCAGCAGGTCGCCGGGTTCCCCGCGACGGCCGCCGGGTTCGTGTTCATCCCCTCGACGCTGTGCATGCTGCTGCTCTCCGGACTCTTCGGCGGGCTGGCGGGCCGCTACGGTCCGCGCCTGTTCATGGGCGCCGGGCCGATCGTGGCCGCCTGCGGGTTCCTGTGGCTGCTGATGCTCGGGGACGACGTGGACTACTGGCTCGAGCTGCTGCCCGGCGTCCTGCTGTTCGGCGTCGGGCTGTCGATCACGGTGGCGCCGCTCACGAGCGCCATCCTCGGGTCGATCCACCACGAGCAGGCGGGCATCGGCTCCGCGGTCAACAACGCCGTGTCGCGCATCGCGGGGCTCATCACGGTGGCGCTCGCCGGGCTCATCATCGGGCAGCAGCTCGATGCCGCCGGGCTGCACCGGGCGCTGCTCTGGACGGCCGGGCTGCTCGTCGCGGGCGGCGTGGTGTCGGCCATCGGCATCCGCAACCACGAACCGGCGGCCGAGCCGATTCACACCGCGACGGACTGAGCGGCCAGCGCGAGCATCACGACGTCGACCACGGCGCACGCCATCACGAGCTGCATGAGCAGACGGGTCGGGCTGCGGCGCAGCAGCAGCACCACACCGGCGACCGCGGCCGCGAGCCCCAGGACGAGGCCGATCAGCAGCACGGGGCGCACGGGCAGGCCGGGGCCGAACGTGATCAGGAGGGTCGCCGCCGCGAGACAGCCGAACGCGACGAGGCCGCCGCGCCGCGGGCCGAGGACGTGCGGGAACCCGCGGATGCCCGTCCTGGCGTCGTCGTCGAGGTCGGGCAGCACGTTGGTCACGTGCGCGGCGACCCCGAGGAGGGCGCCCGCCGCGTAGACCCAGGGCTGCGCGAGGGCCGGGTCCTCCTGGCCGAGGGTGGCCACGGCGGGGAGGGCGCCGAAGCTCACGACGAACGGCACGAACGAGAGCACGGTCGACTTGAGACCGAGGTTGTAGGCCCAGCCGCCGGCGATCACCACCAGGTGCGCGACCAGAGCCGCCCAGCCGAGGAGCAGCGTGACGAGCACCGCGAGGATGAGCGCGACGAACGCGGCAGCGCGGACGGTCGGCACCGCGATGTCCCCGCGAGCCGCGGGCTTGTCCTCGCGCTGCACCGCCCGGTCGCGCGCCGCGTCGAGCCAGTCGTTCGACCAGCCGATCGAGAGCTGGCCGAGCAGCACCGCGAGGGCGAGGATCAGCAGGCGGCCGAGCGGGTAGCCGAGGCCGAGCCCCACCCCGGTGGCGATCACCGTCACCACCACCGTCGGCCCGGGGTGACTGGCCAGGAGGAGGGAGGTGGTCTTCGCCACGGGAGTCGCCATGCCGGTCATCGTAGTCGGGCGCTGGACCGGAACGGTGCCGCGCTGCAAAAGACTTGCGCGATTCTGCAAAGGTTTGCCTACACTGTGGCCATGTCGAAGCGACTCGCCGAAGTGGCGCGCAAGGTCGGTGTCAGCGAAGCCACGGTCAGCCGCGTGCTCAACGAGAAGCCGGGCGTCTCGCAGGCGACCCGCCAGGCGGTGCTCACCGCGCTCGACGTGCTCGGCTACGAGCGTCCCACCAAGCTGCGCGGCGAGCGGGCGCGGCTGGTGGGCCTGGTGCTGCCGGAGCTGCAGAACCCGATCTTCCCGGCCTTCGCGGAGATCCTCGGCGGCGCGCTCGCCCAGAACGGCTACACGCCGGTGCTGTGCACGCAGACGGCGGGAGGGATCACGGAGGCCGACTACGTCGACCTCCTGCTCCAGCAGCAGGTCTCCGGCGTGGTCTTCGTCGGCGGGGCGTACGCGCAGGAGGGCGCCTCCCACGACCACTACGCCCGGCTCACCGACCTCAACCTGCCGACGGTGCTCGTGAACGCGCCCGTCGACTCCCTGCGGTTCGCCACGGTGTCGTGCGACGACTCGGTGGCGACGACGCAGGCGCTCACGCACCTGCGGTCGCTGGGGCATGAGCGGATCGGCCTGCTGCTGGGCCCGCGCGACCATGTGCCGTCGCAGCGCAAGCTCGCGGCCGCCCTCCGCCTGACGGAGACCTGGGGGAGCCCGCTGGCGGACGACTGCGTGGTGCACTCCCTGTACTCGCTGGAGGCGGGTCAGGCCGGCGCCGCCCGCCTCCTCGCGGCCGGCGTCACGGCGATCGTGTGCGCGAGTGATCCCCTTGCGCTCGGCGCGATCCGCGCGGTGCGCCGGGCAGGGCTGTCGGTGCCTGGCGACGTGTCGGTGGTCGGGTACGACGACTCCGCGCTGATGAACTGCACGGAGCCTCCGCTCACCACCATCCGTCAGCCGATCGAGCCCATGGGACGCACTGTCATCGAGCTGCTCCTGCGGCAGATCGCGAGCGACTCAGCCCTGTCGGACGAGCTGCTCTTCGAGCCGGAGCTGGTGGTGCGCGGGTCGACCGGGCCCGCCTCCGCGCGGGTCGTCTGACCGCAAATCGGTGCAAGAGTACGTAAGCGAATTACGTACTGTCGAGTTCTTGCGTAATCCTGTCGAGTACCTGCATGCTGGGGCCCAGCGACGAGGCCGACGCCTCGCCGCGCCGCCGCGGTCCAGCGAGGGACCGCCCGATGCGAAGGGCTCACCGTGGACCTCTCCGTGCTCACCGCCACCGAACGTGTGGCAGCGCCGACGCCGCCCTCCGACGATCCGGAGTGGTGGCGCAGCGCCGTCATCTACGAGGTGTATCCGCGCAGCTTCGCCGACGGGAACGGCGACGGTATCGGCGACCTCGCCGGTGTCCGCAGGCACCTCGGCTACCTGCACGACCTCGGCGTCGACGCGATCTGGCTCACCCCCTGGTACGCGTCGCCGCTCGCGGACGGCGGCTACGACGTCGCCGACTACCGCACCATCCACCCCGCCTTCGGCGACCTGGCCGAGGCCGAGGCGCTGATCGCCGAGGCGCTGGCGCTCGGCATCCGCACCATCATCGACGTCGTCCCGAACCACGTCTCCGACGAGCACCCGTGGTTCCGGGAGGCTCTGGCCGCCGGTCCCGGGTCCGCGGCGCGCGAGCGGTTCTGGTTCCGCCCGGGCCGCGGCGAGCGCGGCGACGAGCTGCCGACCGGCTGGGTGTCGAACTTCTCGGGAGACACGTGGACCCGGGTGACGGAGGCGGACGGCCGGCCGGGCGAGTGGTACCTCCACCTGTTCAGCCCGCGGCAGCCTGACCTCAACTGGAACCACCCGGACGTGCGGCGCGAGCACGAGGACATCCTGCGGTTCTGGTTCGATCGCGGGGTCGCCGGCGTACGGATCGACTCGGCTGCGCTGCTGGTGAAGGACCCGGCGCTGCCCGAGGTTCCGGAGGCGCCGGGACCGGGCGAGCACCCGAACCAGGACAGGGACGAGCTGCACGAGATCTACCGGTCGTGGCGCCGCGTGGCCGAGGAGTACCCCGGCACCCGCGTGCTGGTGGGGGAGCTGTGGCTGCCGGACATCGAGCGCTTCGCCCGCTATCTGCGCCAGGACGAGCTGCACACCGCCTTCAACTTCGACTTCCTGGCGCGGCCGTGGGAGGCGCGCGAGCTGCGCGCCTCGATCGACGAGACCCTCGCCGCGCATGCGCCGGTGGCCGCGCCGAGCACGTGGGTGCTCTCCAACCACGATGTGACCCGCCCGGTGACCCGGTACGGGCGAGCCGACACCGCGTTCGCGTTCGCGACCAAGCGGCGTGGCACGCCGACCGACCTCGCGCTGGGCCGCCGCCGCGCGCGGGCCGCCGCCCTGCTGACCGCGGCGCTCCCCGGCTCGCTGTACCTGTACCAGGGTGACGAGCTGGGCCTGCCGGAGGTGGAGGAGCTGCCGGCGGAGTTGATCCAGGACCCGATGCACTTCCGCTCCGGCGGTGTCGACCCCGGCCGCGACGGCTGCCGGGTGCCGCTGCCGTGGCGGGGGACCGAGCCGCCGTTCGGCTTCAGCCCCGCTGCGACCGACGACGGCGGCGCCACTGCCGAGCCGTGGCTGCCGCAGCCGCCCGAGTGGGCCGAGCTGACCGTCGAGGCGCAGCAGAGCGACCCGGCGTCGATGCTGTGGCTGTACCGGCAGGCGCTGCGGCTGCGGCGCGCAGAGCCCGGCCTCGGCGACGGGCCGCTCGACTGGCTGGACGCGCAGGAGGGCGTGCTCGCCTTCGCCCGCGGCGACCGGTTCGTCTCGGTCACCAACCTCTCCGATCACCCGGTGGCGCTCCCGGAGCACACCGCGATCCTGCTCAGCAGCAGCCCGCTCGACGCGGGCCTGCTGCCTCCCGACTCCACGGTCTGGCTCCGGACGCAGCACGCGCTGCGCACCCGGCCGGCACCTGCGGAGGACCTCACCAGCAACGCACAGCGAAAGGAACACTGACGATGAAGTCACGACACACGGTCGCCGCGGTGGCGGCGGTCGCGATCGCCGGAGCGGGGCTTCTGGCCGGATGCTCGTCCTCCGGCCAGGACTCCGGCGACGGAAAGGTGCACATCACGGTCGCGAGCCTGATCCCGGGCAGCGACAAGGCCGCCTTCACGGCGTTCGACGACCGGGTGAAGGAGTTCGAGAAGGCGAACCCCGGCATCGACATCAAGGCCGAGGAGTACCAGTGGACCGGGCCGACCTTCGCGACCCAGCTCGCGGGAGGCACCCTGCCCGACGTCTTCAACGTGCCGTTCACCGACTCCCAGTCGCTGCTGCAGGCGGGCCAGCTCGCCGACATCACGGCCGAGGTCGAGAAGCTGCCGTACGCCGACAAGTTCAACGAGAACGTGCTCGCCGTCGCCAAGGACGGCGACAAGATCTTCGGCATCCCGTACGGGCCGTACGCCATGGGTCTGTCGTACAACCGGCAGCTGTTCCAGCAGGCCGGGCTCGACCCGGACAAGCCGCCGACGACCTGGGACGAGGTGCGGCAGTACGCCAAGACCATCTCCGAGAAGCTGCCGGGCGTCGCCGGCTACATGCAGATGACGCAGGGCAACACCGGAGGCTGGGAGCTGACCACCACGGTCTACGCCCGGGGCGGCCGGATGGAGACCACCGACGGCGACAAGACCGAGGTCACCACCAACAACCCGGTGACGAAGGAGGCGCTGCAGTGGCTCCACGACCTCCGCTGGAAGGACAACGCGGCGGGCAGCAACTTCCTGCTCGACTGGAGCGGCATCAACCAGGCGTTCGGCGCCGGGCAGGTCGCCATGTACCCGTCGGGGTCGGACGTGCTCACCTCCCTGGTGCAGCAGAACAACGTCGACCCGGCGAACTACGGGCTGGCGATGCTCCCCATCGCGGACGACGCGGAGGCGGGCGTGCTCGTCGGCGGCAACGTCGCCGCGGTGAGCCCGAAGTCGTCGCAGGCGCAGAAGGAGGCCGCGGTGAAGTGGATCGACTTCTACTACATGCAGAAGCTGCTCAACGAGGACCAGGCCGTTGCCGACGCCAAGGTGCTCGCCGCCTCCGACCAGCCGGTCGGCGTACCGACCCTGCCGGTGTTCGACCGGCAGACCTACGACGAGAACATGGAGTGGATCAAGGGCGAGGTCAACATCCCGCTGGAGAACGTGGCGCCGTTCACCGACGCGATCTTCGACGCCCCGCTGGTCCCGGAGCCGAACAAGCACACCCAGGAGCTGTACGGCGCGCTCGACTCGGTGGTGCAGGCGGTGCTGACCGATGAGAACGCGGACATCGACGCGCTGCTCACGAAGGTCGACTCCGACATCCAGAAGCTCGTCGACGCCGACTGACGAAAGCACCCATGACCGCGATCGATCGACCTGTCTCTTATACACATCT
>NZ_JBPGXM010000132.1:0-10050 GCF_056755495.1 Leifsonia sp. KNZ12-8B | reverse complement strand
GGGGGGGGGGCGGGGGGGGGGGGGGGGGGGGGGGGGGGCGGGGGGGGGGGGGGGGGGGGGGGGGGGGGCCCGGGGGGGGGCCCCCCCCCGGGGGGGGGGGGGGGGGGGGGGCCCCCCCCGGGGCCCCCGCCCCACGCACACCGGGAAGGTCGCGACGCGGGAACCCCGCCGGCGACCACGTCCGGCGCACGATGCGGACGGTAGGCGCACGCGGGCCGCTGGCGCAGGGGATGACAGGTGTTTCGGGAGGTGGTACTCAGCCCTCGTCGACCGGCCGGATGAGCTGCGGGCCGTCGTCCGCGGTCTTGAAGGGGGCGACCCGGTCGAACCGGAGCGTCTCCGCCTCGGCGACCCCCGCCCGGACCGCCTCGTCGACGAGCGCCTGGTCGCCGACGATCGACGGGTCGAGCCAGTGCAGCCAGAGGTCGGGCGGCAGGATGACGGGGTTGCGGTCGTGGATGTCGGCGAGTGTCTGCACCGCGTCGCTCGTGAGGATCGTGGCGGTGAGCGTCCAGCGGTCGGGGTCGTCGTCGGCCTTGGACTTGTCGCGCCACCACGAGTAGAGGCCGGCGAAGCCCATGAGCTCGCCCTCGGGGTAGCGGATGAAGTACGGCGTCTTGCTGCCCTTCGGCCCCTGCCACTCGAAGTAGCCGCGGGCGAGCACGATCGCGCGGTGCGACTTCACGGGCTCGCGCCAGGTCGCCTTGTCGGCGATGCCCTCGGCGCGGGCGTTGAAGGTGGGGAACTTCGGCTTGAGCGTGTCGGACCACGACGGCACCAGCGACCAGTGGGCGCGCTCGAACCGCAGCTCGCGGTTCTTGGGCGAGTCGATCAGCACCGGGATGTCGTCGGTGGGCGCGATGTTGTAGTCGGCCTCCCAGTCGGCGCGCCACTCGTCGGGCCGTCGCCCGGTGGCCTCCACGAACTCGGTGATCTCGTCGTTGACCTTGTCGTCCATCGCGAACCTGCCGCACATGCTGGCCAGCGTAGTCGCGACCACCGACGGCGGGAGGCACGGGCCTCCCCGGCCGCGATTCGGCGCAAATCGTGGGAAAGGCGCCCCAGAACCGAGATTCGGCGCAAATCGTGGGGTCAGCGCACCACCGACGGGGACCACGCGTGGCGGAGGAACACGGTCGGCGGCGCCGAGCCGTCGGCCGGCACGGCGTACACGTCGCTGTCGCCGGGGGCGGTCGTCGACGCGAGGCCGTACAGCAGGGTCCCGTCGTCGAGCCACTCGGCCTGGTCGTCGACGCTCTGCTCGATCGGGAGCTGCGTCTCCACCCCGCTCGCGAAGTCGAGCACGGCGAGGGTCCAGTGCGGCGTCGCCTCCCCGGGCGTGAGGTTCTTCTTGTACGCGACACGGGAGCCGTCCGGTGCGAGGGAGGGGCACTCGGCGCCGTCCTTGATGGCGACGAGGGTGCGTCCGCGGAGGTTCCCGCGGACGAGGTACGTGTGGTGCGCGGTCGCGCCCGTGGCGTAGAAGGTGTTGCCGTCGTCCGCGAAGGTGACGCCCCAGAAGTTGCGGTCGGCCGCGGTGACCTTCTGCCCGTCCACGAGGAAGGTGAAGTCCTCCAGCGATCCGTAGTCGCTGCCGTTCACGCGCGAGATGGTGGTCTGGGTCGAGAACGCGACGGTGCCGTACGCCTCGCCGGTCACGAACGAGGTCTGGGCGATGAGCTTCGAGTCGGCGGAGATGCGGGTGCGGCTGGGCACGCCCGGCAGCGGCCACGACTTCAGCTCGGTGCCGTCGGCGTCGTAGAGCGTCTCGGTGAAGGTGGTGACGACGCCGCGTGCGGTGTGGAGGCACGTCTCCACCTCACGGGTGGCGTACACGCGGTCGCAGGCCGGTCCGCTGATCGTGCGCGGGCCCTGGGGATCGTCCAGCGGCACGGAGGCCACCTGCCCGTAGCCCTTCCCGCTCGCGGTGTTGCGGAACACCAGCCGCGGGCCCGCCGGGAGGGCGGAGGGTGCCGCGGTGGCGGCGGTGACCTGGCTGGGCGCGCTCGCGCGCGACTGGTAGTCGGCGAACGCCACCGCCCCGTACACGACCGCGCCGCCGAGGAGCAGCACGGTGATCGCCAGCAGCGACCACCGGCGGACGCGGGGGCTCATGCGGTGATTCTCGGGGAGGTCGGGGATCCGCGCAAGATCACGGCGACGACGGGGATCACGACGGCCAGCGCCACCGCGGCGACGACCATCGCCGGGGTGCGGCCGAGCGCGAACCACAGCACGCCGAACCCGGTGGAGGCGACGAGCCTGGTCAGCGCGACGACCGTCTGCGCCGCCGCGATGCCGCTCGCCCGGCTGCCCTCCGGCGTGCTCTCGGCGGCGAGCGCGGCGAGGATGCCGTCGGTCGCGGCGTAGAAGGCGCCGAGCAGCAGGAGGCAGACCAGCGTGAGCGGCAGCCCGGCGACCGGGAGCGCCGCCGCCACGTACGTGCCGAGGAGCGCCAGGTGACCGACGACGAACACGCGGGCACGGCCGAAGCGGTCGGCCAGCCTCCCGAACGGCACCGCGAGCGCCAGGAACGCGACGTTCGTGCCGACGTAGAGGAGCGGGAACCACTGGGCGGCGAAGTCGCTGCGGCTCTGCAGCACGAGGTAGACGAAGCCGTCGCCGATGGTGATGAGGCCGAGCAGGCCCGCCACCAGCAGCACGCGGCGCAACCGGGGGTTGGAGAGGTCGCGCCAGCGGAAGCGGGGGCGGGCCGTGCCCGACGTGCTGCGCTCGGCGCGCGGGCGCCGGTCCGGGATGACGAGCCCGAGCACGGCGACGCCGACGAGGGCGCACGCGAGCGAGACGACGAAGACGGTGTGGTAGCCGTCCGGGATGAGGAAGAGGATGAGGAAGGCCAGCAGCGGCCCGATCGCCGCGCCGACGGTGTCGAGCATGCGGTGCACGCCGAACGAGCGGCCGAGGTTCTCCGGCTGCGACGACGCGGTGATGAGCGCGTCGCGCGGCGCAGTACGGATGCCCTTGCCGATGCGGTCGGCGGTGACGATGCCGACGATCGCGCCCAGCCCCGAGGCGAACAGCAGGAAGACGCGGGCTGCCGCGGACAGGCCGTACCCGGCGAACGCGACCCACTTGGG
The DNA here is from genome assembly GCF_056755495.1 of Leifsonia sp. KNZ12-8B. Taxonomy (NCBI): domain Bacteria; kingdom Bacillati; phylum Actinomycetota; class Actinomycetes; order Micrococcales; family Microbacteriaceae; genus Leifsonia; species Leifsonia sp. KNZ12-8B. The sequence goes on along the minus strand of NZ_JBPGXM010000132.1, from coordinate 6,952 downwards.
CCGGTCGCCGCGGTCGGAGGCGTAGCCTCCCGCGATCCTGACGACCGCGCTGACGCCCTGGTACAGGCCGTCGACGAAGCCGAACGCGATGGTGGAGAGGCCGAGGGCCCCCGTGATGTAGAGCGGAAGGATGGCCGCGACGGACTCGGACGAGATGTCGGTGAGCATGCTCACGATGCCGAGGCCCACGACGGTGGCGGAGACGCGCGTGGCGCGCACCCCGTCCCGTTCGGCGAGCCGCGCCGTGTCGTCCGTGTCCTTCTCACGCCGGTCGGAGAGCGAGATGTACACGAGGGTCAGCCTTTCGCGGTGAAGGTCCCGAAGATGATGTATTTCGAGCCGTTGTCGGTGGGGGTCGCGGTGACCGTGACGGTGCTGCCGTCGCGGGTGAAGGCGAGGGCCGTCGCGCCGCCCTGGGCCGGGGCGGCCGTGTCGTACATGCCGTACTTCGCGAGGGCCGTGCGGTAGAAGGCGAGGACGTCGGCGACGCCGGAGCCGGAGGTCGCCGTCAGGGTGACCTGGAGGCGGCCGTCCTGCGAGGCGACCGAGCTGGAGGCGACGTGGGCGCCGGGGGTGACGGGCAGCACGCTCTCCGGATACCCGGAGACGAGCCCGCCGGTCGCGCTCGCGGTCCGCGGCAGCGGCGCCGAGACGGGCACGGGCAGCGGGTCGCTCGGCGGGAGGGCGGGCGAGGTCTTCTCGACGGGCGGCAGCACCTCCGTGCTGTACCGCTTGCCGGCGGCGGGCGCCTCGGGACCGGTCCCGGTGCCCGAACCGGGGCCGGTCGTGCTCGACGGGGTCGGGACCGCGGTCGAAGGGGCCGTGGGAGCGGAGGATGACGCGTGCGGCGCCGGCGTGGCGGAGCCGCCGCGGGAGGCGTCCGAGGTGGCGGGTGCCGGCAGCTGGGTCAGGGTGAAGGCGCCCGCGGCGATCACGGCCGCGGCGGCGAGCCCGGCGATGACGAGGGTGCGCTGCCTCATGGCCGCGCCTCCGCCGCCGCTGCATCGTCCGCGGGGCTCAGCGCGCCGTCGGCCTCGACGTAGCGGCGACCGCTCTCCGGGCACACCCACGCGCCGGGCGCCTCCTCGCGCAGCGGGACCCCTGCCTCCCCCACCCAGCCGATGCGGCGGGCGGGGACGCCTGCGACGAGCGCGTAGTCGGGCACGTCGGCGCGCACGACCGAGCCGGCGGCGACGAGCGCCCAGCGCCCGATGGTCACGGGGGCGACGCACACCGCCCTGGCCCCGATGGAGGCGCCGGTGCGGACGGTGACGCCGACCGCGTGCCAGTCGTCGGCCGACTTGAGCGAGCCGTCGGGGTTGACCGCCCGGGGGAACACGTCGTTGGTGAAGACGGCGGCCGGTCCGACGAAGACGCCGTCCTCGAGCACGGCCGGCTCGTAGACGAGCGCGTAGTTCTGCAGCTTGCAGTTGTCGCCGACGACCACGCCGGGCCCGACGTACGAGCCGCGGCCGAGGATGCAGTCGGAGCCGACGACGGCCTCCTCGCGGACCTGCGCCAGATGCCAGACGCGGGTCCTGGCGCCGACGGAGGCGCGCGGGTCGACGTCGGCGGTCGCCGCGACGACCGGCGGGCCGTCGATAACGGTGGTGATGGTGTTCATAGCGTCGCCCCCAGGTCGTCGCTCGGTGGTGGTGCGGCGCCGCTCAGTAGGCGCCGGTCGGATGGAGGAGCACCCGGGCGGTGCGCCAGAGGATCACCAGGTCGCCCGTGAGCGACCAGTTCTCCACGTAGTACAGGTCGAGCCGCACGCTCTCGTCCCACGAGAGGTCGGAGCGTCCGTTGACCTGCCACATCCCCGTGAGACCCGGCTTGATGTACAAGCGGCGGTGGACGTGGCGCTCGTACCCGTCGACCTCGCGCCGCAGCGGCGGGCGGGGTCCGACGAGGCTCATGTCGCCGACGAGCACGTTCCACAGCTGCGGGAACTCGTCGAGCGAGTACTTGCGGATGAAGCGGCCGACGCGGGTGACGCGGGGGTCGTCCTTCATCTTGAACAGCAGACCGGCGCCCTCGTTCTGCGCGCGGAGGGTGGCGAGCCGCTCCTCCGCGTCGATCGCCATGGACCGGAACTTGAGCATCGTGAAGGTCGAGCCGTTGCGGCCGACCCGCTCCTGCCGGAAGATCGCCGGGCCCGGGCTGTCGAGCCGCACCGCGAGACCGATGAGGAGGAGGAACGGCAGCAGCAGGATGATCGCGGTGCCGGACACGGCGACGTCGAGCAGGCGCTTGAGGACGTGCTTGCCGCCCTCGAACTGCGGGATCTCGACGTGGATGAGCGGCAGACCCTCGACCGGGCGGAAGTGGATGCGCGGCCCGGCCACGTCGGTCAGGCGCGACGCGAGCACCAGTTCGGTCGCGGTCCCTTCCAGGGCCCAGCCGAGGTCGCGGATGAAGCGGCTGCCGCCGCGCGGCTGGCCGGCGACGATCACGGTGTCGGCGCGCAGCCTCCCCGCCGCCTCGGTCACGTCGGCGAGGCCGCCGACGACCGGGACCGTCTCGCCCTTCACGCGGATGACGTCGTGCTCGGGGTCGTCGACCGCCGCGCCCACCACCTGGTAAGCGGCGCCGGACTTGTCGCGGATCTGGCCGGCGACGTACTCCACGTCGTCGGCGGCGCCGATGACGAGGGCGCGGGACAGGTAGTGGTCGTAGCGGCGCTGCCCGATGAGCCACCGTCGCCACATCCACCGGCTGCCGACGAGGGCCACGGCGCCGATGGGCAGCGCGAGCACGAAGTAGCCGCGGGCGATGTCGACCTTCGCCACGAGGAAGACGATGGCCAGCACGCCGAAGGTGAGCGCGCTGGCGCTGGCCACCCGGCGGTACTCGGTGACGCCGAGGCCCATGATGCGCGGGTCGCGGGTGTGCCCGGCCGAGAGCGCGATGGTCCAGCACATGGCGATGGCCAGCGAGATCGCGAGGTACTGCAGCGGGAAGCCGGAGAGGTTCGTCGCGATGTCGTCGGGGCCGAAGCGGATGAGGAAGGCCGTGCCGATGGCGGCGACGATGATGAGGGTGTCGGTGATCCGCAGCCGGGTGCGGTACGCGTGCGCCCAGCTGCGTCCGCTCGCGGAGCGCGGGCCGGTGGCGGCGGCGGCCTCGTCGAGGCGGCCGATGGACCAGCGGCTCGGGGCCGCCAGGTCGCCGGCGAGCGGTCGGTTGCGGATGACGGTCATGGCTGGTTCCCCTTCCCCGGAGCGGCCAGGACGGCGACCGTGTGGACAGAACCGGCGGCGGCTGGGGGAAAGCCGCGGTCTCGAACGGCCTTGCCGCCGCCGGCTCCGCTGGGGAGGGACGCGCGATCGCGCTCGGTGCCGGCGCCTTGCGGCGCACGCGGCTCACGACGACGTTCCATCACGCATCCCCTGCTTGTTCGGGTCCACAGGTGCAATCGGGTTGAGCGACAACCGAGACCACAAGGAGCGTCAGCACTACCGGGTTCGTAAAACTGATTGTTCCTCAGCTATCGCAAACTGAGGATACATCGACTTTGCCGGTCGGCCGCCATCCCCCTTTCCGGGGGGCATGGCCGATCAGACCGGGATCGCCTCGGCGACCAGGTGCTTCGCGATCTCCAGGGCGCTCGTCGCGGCCGGAGAGGGCGCGTTGAGCACGTGCAGCTGGTGCGGGGCGTGCTGGATGACGAAGTCGTCGGCGAGGGAGCCGTCCGGCCGCACGGCCTGCGCGCGCACCCCGGAGCCGGCCCTGACGATGTCGGCCGCCTCGATCGCGGGCACCAGGCGCGCGAGACTCCTGGCGAAGGCGTTCCTGCTCAGCGAGCGCGCGACCTCCCGCGCCCCGGTGCCGAGGTTGCGCGACGCCATGCGGAGGAAGCCGGGATAGGCGAGCGCCTCCGCCGCGTCGCGCAGCCGCACGTCGCGCCAGCGGTACCCCTCGCGGGCGAGCGCCAGCACGGCGTTCGGCCCGGCGTGCACCGAGCCGTCGATCATGCGGGTGAGGTGGACGCCGAGGAACGGCAGCTCGGGGTCGGGCACGGGGTAGATCAGGCCGCGCACGAGGTCGCGGCGCTCGGGCCGGAGCTCGTAGTACTCGCCGCGGAACGGCACGATCCGCACCTCGGGCTCGATACCGGCCAGCCGGGCGATGCGGTCGGCATGGAGGCCGGCGCAGTTGACGAGGCCGTCGGCGCGCACCTCCCCGCCGGTGTGCTCGACCACGACGCCGTCGGGGAGCGAGCGGATGCCTGTGACCTCGGCATCCAGGAGCAGCTCGGCCCCCGCCTCCCTGGCGAGGTCGGCGAGCACGCGGCACACGGCCGGGTAGTCGATGATCCCCGTCGACTCGATGCGCAGCGCCCGCAGCGCGTACACCTCCGGCTCGTAGTCGGAGGCCTCGTCGGCGTCGATCAGCCGGCACGGAACGCCGTTCGCGACCGCGCGGCGGTGCAGCTCGTCGAGGCCGGCGAGCTCGCGGTCCTCCACCGCCACGATGAGCTTGCCGGGGACGGCGTGCGGGATGTCGTGCTCGCGCGCGAAGGCGAGCATGGAAGCGTTGCCGGCCGCGCACATCCGCGCCTTCAAGGAGCCCGGCTTGTAGTACGGCCCGGCGTGCACGACCCCGCTGTTGTGGCCGGTCTGGTGCCCGGCCCAGCCGGACTCCTTCTCGAGGAGGGTGACGGCGACACCCGACCGGGCGGCGCGTGCGGCGACGGCGAGGCCGAGGATGCCGCCGCCGACGATGACGATGCTGCGCGACATGGGGGTCCTCCCGGTTGGTCCGTGGGCGCGATCGGTGCGCTGCGCGATGAGGTGCGCTGGCGCTGATGCTAGCGCTGTCCGCGCAAAAATGAGCAAGGCTCACCCCCACATTGGGGTGACCGAGGATTCCTCAGGAATGCTAGCGTCGACGGCGTAGATGAGAAATCGTCATCTGCTCGCCAAGGTCTCGTGGCGACGCCCTCGCCCCGGGCCCATGAGCGCGAAACCCACCCGAAGGGAGTGCGCTATGAGCCACCCGTCCGCCCTGCGCGGCGCCGGCACGATGCCGGGCCCCGCCCGCGTCACGCTCGCCGGCACCGCCGTCGACCTCATGGACGCCGCGGAGGCGCTCCGCATCATCGAGGGGCACTGGCGCCTCGACGACGCCACACCGCTGGCCGTCTGCTCGGTCAACCTCGACCACATCCACCACTTCGGCACGGGCGCCCGCTGGCACGGCACCGGCAGTCACCACGCCGCCCCCGGCTCCCGCCCGATCGAGTGGCTCAACCTCGTCGACGGCGCCCCGATCGCCGCCCGCCTGGAGCGCGCCACCGGGACCGCCTGGCCCCGGCTCGCCGGCAGCGACCTGATCGGCCCCATCCTGGAGCGCGCGCAGGCCAGCGGGCTCCGCGTCGGCTTCTTCGGCGGCAACGCGGCCACCCACGAGCTGCTGCGCGAGCGCCTCGGCCTGGAACGGCCGGCCCTGCGCATCTCCGGCTGCTGGGCGCCCTCCGCCGCCGAGCTCGCCGACCCCGTCCGCTCGCGAGAGCTGGCCGCCGAGATCGCCGCGGCGCGCACCGACGTGCTCGTCGTCTGCCTGGGCAAGCCGCGCCAGGAGGTGTGGATCGCCGAGTACGGCGAGCTCACCGGCGCGAAGACCCTGCTCGCGTTCGGCGCGGTCGTCGACTTCCTCGCCGGGCGCGTCGAGCGCGCCCCGCGCTGGGTCGCCGAGCACGGGCTCGAGTGGGCCTGGCGGCTCACGCTGGAGCCGAAGCGCCTCGCCCGCCGCTACCTCGTGCAGGGACCGGGCGCGCTGCTCGCCGTCCGTCGATCGCGCGTCGCACGCATCCCCCTGGCCGCGCAGGCGACCGCACCGGCCGCACGCGCGACGACGGCCCCGCGGCCGGTCGCCGCCGCGAACCCGGAGGGCCGCTTCGTCGGCGCCGACGAGCGCCCGGAGGTCACCGCGATCACGGTCACGTACAACAGCGGCGCGCACCTCGACGAGTTCATCGCCAGCCTCCGCGGCGAGGCCGGGCGCACGCGCCTGCGCCTGGTGGTCGCCGACAACGGCTCGACCGACGACACCCGCACCCTGCTGGCCGCCCATCCCGACATCACGGTCGTGCCGACCGGCGCCAACCTCGGCTACGCCGGAGGCCTCAACGCCGCACTCGCGGCCGTCGGGAGCACGGAGGCCGTGCTCGTGCTCAACCCGGACCTCACCGTCGAGCCGGGGGCCGTGCGCGCCATGCTCGACCGGATGCGGCGCAGCGGTGCCGGCATCGTCGTCCCCGCCATCCGCGAGGGCGACGGGACGCTGACGAAGTCGCTCCGGCGCGAGCCCACGATCCGGCGCGCCCTCGGCGACGCCCTCTTCGGCGAGCGCGTCACGCGCCGCGGCGGCGCCTTCTCGGAGATCGACTGGGACGACACCAGCTACCGCTACCCGCACCGCGTCGACTGGGCGACCGGGGCCGCGCTGCTCGTGCGCGGCGACCTGGCGCAGCGGCTCGGCCCGTGGGACGAGCGCTTCTTCCTCTACTCGGAGGAGACCGAGTACTTCCGTCGGGCGCGCGACGCCGGCGAGACGGTGTGGTTCGCGCCGGAGGCGACCGTCGTCCACGCGCAGGGCGGCTCGGGCGTGCGCCCGGAGTTCACCGCGCTCATGGCGGTCAACCGGGTGCGGTACGCCGAGGCGACGGGAGGCCGGGCCGCCGTGCTCGGAACCCGTGCGGTCGCCGTGCTCCACGCCGGGCTCCGCGCCTACCAGCCCGCCCACCGCGCAGCCCTGCGGACGCTGCTCGACCGCGGCTCGTGGCGGCGGCTGCCGCACGCGCAGCGGCCGGTGCCGACGGCGGCGGGGGTAGCGGCGCAGGCGGCGCAGCCGGCTGCGCCCTCGGGGACCGTCACGACCAGTCGGGGCAGCGTGCTGATCCCGCGGCAGGCCACGCAGGCGGCCCCGGCCCTGTCTCTTATACACATCT
>NZ_JBPGXM010000131.1:0-10122 GCF_056755495.1 Leifsonia sp. KNZ12-8B | reverse complement strand
GGTCATGCGGCTCCCCTCCCCGCCCCCTACTGGGCACTTCTTGGGGCGTCTCGGCCGTAGTCGGGCCCTGTGCTCCCGCCCGGGGGGGGGTCGGGGCGCCGGAACCGTCGCGGGCCCCGCGACCGGTGGGCGCGGGGCCCTGGAGCAGTGGTGGGTGAAGGCTAGGAGGCCAGCACCTCGTCGAGCAGGCTCGAGGCCTTCTCGTCGTCGGTCTTCTCGGCGAGCGCCAGCTCGGAGATGAGGATCTGGCGGGCCTTGGCGAGCATGCGCTTCTCGCCGGCCGAGAGGCCGCGGTCCTGGTCGCGGCGCCACAGGTCGCGCACGACCTCCGACACCTTGATGACGTCGCCCGAGGCCAGCTTCTCGAGGTTGGCCTTGTAGCGGCGGGACCAGTTGGTGGGCTCCTCCGTGAACGGAGCGCGGAGCACCTCGAAGACGCGGTCGAGCCCCTCCTTGCCGATGACGTCGCGCACTCCGACGAGGTCGACGTTCTCGGCGGGGACCTCGATGGTCAGGTCGCCCTGCGTGACGTTGAGCTTGAGGTACAGCTTCTCTTCACCCTTGATGATTCTCTTCTTGACCTCGGTGATCGTTGCAGCCCCGTGATGGGGGTAGACGACGGTTTCGCCAACCTCGAAAAGCATAGATATGTTGTCCCTTCAGCAAAGAATAGGATACCACACGAGGCACATGCTAAGGTTCGCCCTCACGCCTCCCGCGGGGCCGGGATCGCCCACGCGCATACGCTAGGATCGAACCGAAAACCCCGCTGTGATCAGGGCAGAACCGTGCCCTCCGGCGGAATGATCAGGAGGGTCCTGCCAAGTGAAAGCTCGCGTCGCGGCGTCCGTCGTCCTCGCTCTGTCCGTCGCCCTCGGCACCGCCGGCTGCGGACTCGTCGCCCCCCAGGCGACGACGAAGCACTACGACGCGAGCGACGGCGTGAGCGGCAGCGTCGGCTCCATCGACGTGCGCAACGCGATCATCGTGACCGGTGACGACGACACCGTCGGCAGCCTGGTCGTCACCCTGGTCAACACCGACTCCAAGAGCCACCGCGTCGCCGTCACGGCGGGCGACTCCGCCTCGTCGCGCGCCTACGTCACGGTGCAGCCCGGCCAGGTGAAGCAGGTCGGCAGTGACCCCGAGGCCGAGTCCGGCAACGTGTTCTTCCCCGAGTTCGGCGGAAAGCCGGGCGGGCTCTTCCCCGTCTTCTTCCAGTACGGCGACAACACCGGCGTCGAGGTGAAGGTCCCGGTGCTCTCCGGCGGGCTCCCCGAGTACTCCAGCCTGGTGCCGCCGAGCATCCTGCCCGCCCCGCAGTGACGCCCGGCCGGGCCGGCTACGCGTTGAAGCGGTAGCCGAGCCCGCGCACCGTCACCAGCATCCGCGGCTCCGAGGGGCTCTCCTCGATGCGCGAGCGGATGCGCTTGATGTGCACGTCGAGCGTCTTCGTGTCGCCGAAGTAGTCGCTCCCCCACACCCGATCGATCAGCTGACCGCGGGTCAGCACGCGTCCGGCGTTGCGCAGCAGCAGCTCCAGCAGCTCGAATTCCTTGAGCGGCATGGAGATCTCGGCCCCGTTGACCGCGACCGTGTGCCGGTCGACGTCCATGCGGACGGTGCCCGCCTCCAGGACGCCGTCGTCGGCGAGCTCCTCCGCCTCCACCCGGCGGCGCAGCACCGCGCGGATGCGGGCGAGCAGCTCGCGCGACGAGTACGGCTTGGTGACATAGTCGTCGGCGCCGAGCTCCAGTCCGACGACGATGTCGACCTCGGAGTCCTTCGCCGTCAGCATGATGATCGGCACGTTCGACCTGGTGCGGATCTCGCGGCACACCTCGGTGCCGGGGATGCCCGGGAGCATGAGGTCGAGCAGCACCAGGTCCGGGCCGACGCGGTCGAACTCGGCGAGCGCGGTGGGCCCGTCCTCGGCCACGGTCACCTCGTAGCCCTCGCGCTTCAGCAGGTACGCGAGCGGCTCGCTGAGCGCGGCCTCATCCTCGACGAGCAGGATGGATGTCACGGGTTGTCTCCAATCGCGGGGCGGATGACGGCGGCCTCCGGAAGCCGGATCGTGAACGTGGAGCCGCGGCCGGGCTGCGACCACACGCGCACCTCGCCGCCGTGGTTCTGCACGGCGTGCTTGACGATCGACAGCCCGAGTCCGGTGCCGCCGGTGTTGCGGGAGCGGGCCTGGTCGACCCGGAAGAAGCGTTCGAAGACGCGGTCGAGGTCCTCCTCGGGGATCCCCTCGCCCTGGTCGGTGACCGCGATCTCCACCACGCCGTCGACGTCGCGCACACCGATGCCGATGCGGGAGTCGTCCGGCGAGTACTGGATCGCGTTGGAGATGAGATTGTCGACGGCGGTGACCAGCAGCTTCTCGTCGCCCATGATCTCGGCCTTCTTGTCGCCGCGCATCGCGATTTCGATCCCCCGCGCCTCGGCGGCGACCCGGTTCTGGTCCACCGCCGCCTTGACGATCTTGTGGGCGGAGAGCAGGACGGCGTTGCCGAGCACGTCGGTCGCCTGCAGCCGGCTGAGCTCGATGATGTCCTGCGTGATGCGGGCCAGGCGCGACGCCTCCTCGCTCAGCCGCAGGGCGAACCTGCGGACCTGGTCGGGGTCGTCGGAGGCGTCGTCCAACGCCTCGGCCAGCAGGCTGACCGCGCCGATCGGCGTCTTGAGCTCGTGGCTGATGTTCGCGACGAAGTCGCGCCGCACCGACTCGAGCCGGAACGACTCCGTGCGGTCCTCCGCGAGCAGCAGCACATAGCGCGAGCCGAGCCGCGCGACCCGGACGCTCAGGTGGATGTTGGCCTCGCCGAAGGGGCCGCGGGCCAGCTCGCACTCCGCGGTGATCGGCTCTCCGGTGCGACGGACCGCATCCACCATCTCCACCAGGCGGGGATGGACGAGCGCGGCGTTCCAGACCAGGCCGATCGCGTGCGCGCCTGGCGAGGCCTTGACCACGTTGTTGGAGGGGTCGAGCACGACGCCGGCCGACTCCATCGCGTCGAGCACCGCATCCACCCCGTCCGGAACGGCGGGATTGACGACCTGCGCCGCGTGGCTGCCACGCCGCTCGGCGATGTGCAGGATCCACACGAACCCGGCGCCGACGATGAGCCCCAGGCCCAGCGAGAGCAGCACCAACCAGGCGGAGTCCATACCGGTAAGCGTAGGCGATGGCCCGACGCGTGAAATGCCGGGATGCCCGTTCTGCCGCGTGTTTTCGCGGGTACGTTAGACAGTGTTCAGGTGGACGGCACCGTTCGTTAACCTGTGCCCGAGAGCATTCCGAGCGGAGTCAGTCGACCCGTCATCCCGCGTGCGCCCGCACGCCAGGAAGGATCACACCCATGCGCGCAGTTTTCCAGCAGGAGCTCGCTGAAGTCCAGGACCGGCTGGTCGAGATCGCCGAGCTGGTGGTGCGCTCCATCCGCAGCGCGACCCAGGCCTTCAACGAGTCCGATGTCTCGCTCGCCGAGGAGGTCATCGCCAACGATCACCGCATCGACGAGGCGACCGTGCTCCTGGACGAGCTCTCCATCCAGATCCTCGCCCGCCAGCAGCCGGTGGCGCGCGACCTCCGCATCGTCGTCACGGCGCTGCGGGTGAGCGCCTCCCTCGAGCGGATGGGCGACATGGCCGAGCACATCGCGCAGCTGGCCAGGTACCGCTTCCCGGACAAGGTGGTCCCGAAGAGCCTCCGCGGCACCTTCGCCGAGATGGGCCGCCTCGACGTGGCCATCGCCGAGAAGCTGGTCGAGCTGCTGCGCACCCAGGACATCCGCCTGGCCGACGAGATCCGCAACGACGACGACGACATCGACGAACTGCACATCAGCGTCTTCGACAAGGTGCTCGGCGAGACGTGGAAGGGCGAGGCCGTCGACACGGTCGACGCGACCCTGGCCTCCCGCTACCACGAGCGCTTCGCCGACCACGCGGTGTCGATCGCCAAGAAGGTCCAGTACCTCGCGACCGGCGACTGGGCCCCGGAGCTGACCACCAACTGAGCCGCCAGCCGCCGAGCACAGGAAAAATGCCCCGAATCCACGCGATTCGGGGCATTTTTCCTGTACTCGGCGGCTACGGGCGGAGGGGGACGCGGGCGGCGACGGTGCGTCTGCCGTGCGGGGCGCGTGCGACGACCGAGACCGCGGTGATCGTCGCGTGCTGGCCCGGGTGCAGCGCGCCGGCGCGCTGGTCGGTCACGTGCGGCCGGAAGCCGTCGCGGATGTGACGCTGATCGCGGATCGTCGCGCCCGCGGCCTCCAGGGCATCGACCAGGGCGACATGGAGGCTGCGCAGCGGCTCCGAGTCGCGCACCACGGTCACCGGCACGGTCCCGTGCGAACCGAACCGCTCGCGCCGCCCGCCGACGATCGGGATGGGCGGCACGCGCGGGATGAGCGCGGCGACGGCCTCCGCCTCCAGCACCGTCTCGAAGGGTGGCACGAGCGTCACGTGCAGCGGCCAGTCCGACGTCGCGAACTCGGACGGGACGGACGCGCCAGGCGCGGACGCATGCAGCACAGACACGTCGTCGCCGCGCTCCGGGAGGAACGCGACGACGACGAGGGTGTGGGGCGTGGCGGCTACTTCTTGCCCTGGTTCGCGACCGCGGCGGCGCCCGCGGCGGCGGCCTCGGGGTCGAGGTAGTACGACGGCTCGAGGGGCGAGAAGTCCTCGTCGAGCTTGTAGACCAGCGGGATGCCGGTCGGGATGTTGAGCTCGGCGATCTCCTCGTCGGAGATGCCGTCGAGGTGCTTCACGAGCGCCCGCAGCGAGTTGCCGTGCGCGGTGACGAGCACGGTCTTGCCCTCGGCGAGGCTGCCGGTGATGTCCGACTCCCAATACGGGAGCATGCGCGCGATGACGTCCTTGAGGCACTCGGTGCGCGGCAGCTCGTCGCCGAGGCCCGCGTAGCGCGGGTCGCCGACCTGCGACCACTCGGCGTCGTCCGGGAGCGGCGGCGGCGGCACGTCGAAGGAGCGGCGCCAGAGCTGGAACTGCTCCGGCCCGTACTTCTCGAGCGTCTCGGCCTTGTCGAGGCCCTGCAGGGCGCCGTAGTGGCGCTCGTTGAGGCGCCAGGAGCGCTCGACCGGGATCCAGAGCCGGTCGGCGACCTCGAGCGCGAGGTTCGCGGTCTGGATCGCGCGGGTCAGCACCGAGGTGTAGAGGATGTCGGGGGTCAGCCCCGACTCGGCGAGCAGCTCGCCCGCGCGCTTGGCCTCGGCGACGCCCTGCTCGCTGAGCCGGACGTCGACCCAGCCGGTGAAGAGGTTCTTCTGGTTCCACTCGCTGTTGCCGTGGCGGAGGAGGATCAAGGTGTAGGGGGCGGCCATGCCCTCCAATCTACCGGCCCCGCCGCGCTGCTGCGGACCAGGCTCCGGACCGGATGCGTCACACTGGTGGCATGGCATCGGGCGCGGTCGGGACGGTCACGCGCGGCACGACGAACACGAATCGGCTGCGCCGGGTCGACCGCTGGATCGCCGCCCTCCCCCTGCTGCGCCGGACCGCCGACCCGCTGGTCGTCGACCTCGGGTACGGCGCGAGCGGGGTGACGGCGCTGGAGCTGCAGCAGCGGCTGGCGAAGGCGCGCCCCGACGTCGAGGTCGTCGGCCTCGAGATCGACCCGGGCCGCGTGCGCACGGCCGACGAGCAGCTCGCCGAGGTGCGCGCCGGCCGCACCTCGTTCGACCCGGCGGCGCGCATCCGGTTCGCGGTCGGCGGGTTCGAGGTGCCGCTGCCCGACGGGAGGCGCGCGGCCGTCATCCGGGCCTTCAACGTGCTGCGCCAGTACGACGAGGCGGAGGTGGGTGCCGCTTGGGAGCGGATGCTCGCGCGGCTGCAGCCCGGCGGCGCGCTCGTGGAGGGCACCTGCGACGAGATCGGGCGCATCTGCTCGTGGGTTGCGCTCGGCCAGGAGGGGCCGCGCACCTTCACCGTGTCGCTCCGGCTGACCGGGCTGGAGGCGCCGTCGATCGTCGCCGAGCGGCTGCCGAAGGCGCTCATCCACCGCAACGTGCCCGGCGAGCGCGTGCACGCGTTCCTGCAGGAGCTCGACCGGCTCTGGCGCATCCACTCGCCCCTGGCCGCCTACGGACCGAGGCAGCGCTGGATGGCCGTCGCCGAGGGGATGCGCGATGCGGGCTGGCCCGTCGTCGGCGGCCGCTCGCGCTGGCGGCTCGGCGAGCTGACGGTGGCGTGGGAGGCGGTGGCCCCTGTCACGCCTCCGCCCGCGACCGCCACAGCAGCCACAGGAAGTACGGCGCGCCGATGACCGCGGTGGTGAGCCCGACCGGGATCTGAGCCGGGGCGATCAGGGTGCGCCCGACCGTGTCGGCCACGCTGACCAGCACCGCCCCGAGGAGGGCTGCCACCGGCAGCACGCGTGCGCTGCGCCTCCCGACCAGCGAGCGAGCGGCGTGCGGGGCCACCAGGCCGACGAACCCGATCACGCCGACCGCGGCGACCGCGGCCGCGCTGAGCGCGACCGAGACGGCGAGCAGCCACAGCCGCGTCGGGCCGAGGGCGACACCGAGGAGGCGCGGCGTGTCCGGATCGAGCCCGACGAGGTCGAGCCGGCGGTGCGCGACCGCCAGCAACGGGACCGCCACGACGAGGACCACCAGCACGGGGAGGATCTGCGGGAACGTGCGCCCGTAGGTGGAGCCGGAGAGCCACACCAGCGCCTTGGCCGCGTTGTACGGGTCGGTCAGCACGATGAGCAGGCTGGTCAGCGCGGTCGCGCCCGACGAGACGCCGATGCCGATGAGGACGAGCCGGTTCTGCTCCAGCCCCCGGCGCGCCGCCAGTCCGAACACGAGCGCGGCCGCGGCGGAGGCGCCGAGCAGCGAGAACCCGCCGACCAGCCAGAAGGAGGCGAGCGGCACGACGGTGATGACCGCCACCGCGCCGACGCCCGCTCCCCCGACGACGCCGAGGATGCCAGGCTCGGCCAGCGGGTTGCGCGACACGGCCTGCACGATCGTGCCGGCGAGCGCCAGGGCGGCGCCCGCGAGCAGCGCCGCGAGCACGCGCGGAAGGCGCGTGTCGAGCACGAAGGAGACGACCCTCCCCGCGTTGCCCGTGACCCAGTTCCATACATCGCCGAGGAGGAGGCGCGCGTCACCGAGCAGGACGGCCGCGATCACGGCGGCCACGACCGCGACCGACGAGAGCACGAGCGCGAGGACGAACGCCCGGCGGCCGCGCAGCTTCACGAACGCGGCGCCCTCCGGCTCGGAGCTGCTGTCGCGCGACCGGTACGCGAGCCACACGAGCACCGCCGCGCCGAACACCGTCGTGACGATGCCGGTCGGGACCGCGACCCCGGCCTCCGCCCCGAACAGCGCCCGCAGGAGCACGTCGGCGCCGAGGACGACGAGCACACCCATGACGGCCGACGCGGGCAGGAACGCCCGGTGGCGCAGCAGTCCGGGGACCCGCGAGCCGATGAGCCGCACGATCGCCGGCGCGCAGAGCCCGACGAAGGCGATCGGTCCGGCGAGCGTCACCGCCACCGCGGCCAGCAGCACGGCGAGAACGACCGCGATGCTGCGGGTGACGCGCGGGTTGACGCCGACGACGGCGGCGCCCTCATCCCCCATCGCGAGGATGTCGAGTCGGCGCCCGAGCAGCAGGAGGCCCGCGAACGCGATCACCGCGACCGGCAGCAGCTGCAGCGCCGGCCCGAGGCCCGTCTGCGCGAGGGTGCCGTTGCCCCACGCGAACAGGCCGGTCGTCTCCTGCTGGAACAGCAGGAGGAGCATCCCGCTCATCCCGCTGCACGCCAGCGTCAGCGCCGAACCCGCCAGCACGAGCCGCACCGGGCCGGCGCCCGCGCGGGACAGGCCGAGCACGACGGCGGCGGCGATCAGCCCGCCCGCGAAGGCCACGGCCCCCGACGACAGCGCCGGCAGCGTCACGCCGAACGCGGCCACGGCGACGACCGCGAGGTACCCGCCCGCGTTGACGGCGAGCGTGTCGGGCGACGCGAGCACGTTCCGGGAGGCGGACTGGAGGGCGGCGCCCGCCGCGCCGAGCGACGCGCCGACCACGAGCCCGGCCACGAGCCGCGGCAGGCGGGACGCGATGAGGACCGCATCCGCCTGCGTCGCATCGGACGCCGAGCCCAGCCCCGCGATCGCGCGCCAGATCGCGCTCGGCGTGACCGCCGCCGTGCCCTGGCTGAGGTGGAGTGCCGCCAGGGCGAGCAGGACGACGACCGCGGCCGCGGCGAGCAGCGCGAGCCGTCCGCCGCGGCGGGCGACGTCGGTCACTTCGTCAGCGCGCTCACGAGGGCGTCGACGTACTGCGTCATCGACGCGGTGCCGCCGAACATCCAGATGCCGTCGGGCAGCCGGTAGGCGTGGCCCGCGGTGACGAACGGGAGGGAGGTCCACACCGCGTTGTCCTTGAGTCCGTCGGCGAACGGGTCGCCGTCGGTGTCGTTGGCGATGTACACGAACCGGGTGTCGGCCGGCAGCGCGGTCAGCCCCTCCACGTCGGTGGAGCCGAGACCGTATGCCTCGTCGCCCTCGAGCGTCCACGGGTCGGTCAGGCCGAGCTCGGCGTTCACGTCCGAGATCAGCGAACCCTTCACGTACGGGCGCACGCTGACCTGGCCGCCCTGCTGCCAGCCGTCGGCGAAGGCCACCGGGGTGCCGTCGAGGCCCGCGTCCGCGAGCTTCTTCTTGCCGTCGGCGAGGGCGGCGTCGAAGGCGTCGATCGCGTCGGCCGCCTCGTCCTCCGTCCCGGTCGCCTTCGCGATCAGCTCGAGGTTGTCCTCCATCTGCTGCAACTGCTTGCTCGCGTCCGCGGAGCGCACGACGACGACCGGGGCGATCTTCTCGAGCTGGTCGATGGCGGAGTCGGAGAGGTCGGTGGTGGCCACGACCAGGTCCGGCTTCAGCGCGGCGACGGTGTCGACGCTGGGCTCGCCGCGGGTGCCGATGTCCTTGGTGCCCTCCGGCAGCTTCTCGGAGGTGTCCCACGCCGTGTAACCGGCGACGTCGGCGACGCCGACCGGCTCGACGCCCAGCGTGAGCAGCGCCTCCACGACGTTCCACTCGGTGCCGACCACGCGCTCGGCCGGCCCGTCGAGCGACACCTTCTCGCCGCGCGCGTCCTTCACGGTCAGCGCGCCGGAGGTCCCCTGCGCGTCGGCGGCGGGCTCGGTCGTCCCGCAGCCGGCGAGGGCGATGGTCGCGGCCGCGACGAGGGCGGCGGCGGGCAGGAGGCGGCGGAGGTTCATGGGGTCCTTTCGGCTCTGAGCGTGGTGCTGCGGAGGTGATGGCTGCCGACGGCCCGCGTGCGCGGGACGCCGGTGAGGGGGTCGTGCTCGACGTGGATGCGGATGCCGTACACGCGCGTGAGCAGGTCGGCGTCGTAGACCGCGGTCGCGTCTCCCGCCGCCACGACGCGGCCCTCGGAGAGCAGGACGACGCGGTCGGACACGGCGGCGGCCTGGTCGAGGTCGTGCAGGACCATGCCGACGGTCACGCCGTGCAGGTCGGCGAGCTCTCGCGCCAGGTCGAGGATCTCGACCTGGTAGCGCAGATCGAGGTAGGTGGTCGGCTCGTCGAGCAGCAGCACGTCGGTGTCCTGCGCCAGGCAGCAGGCCAGCCAGACGCGCTGCAGCTGGCCGCCGGAGAGCGACTCCACGCCGCGGTCGGCGAAGCCGGTCACCCCCGTGAGCTCCATCGCGCGCTCGACGGCGGCCGCGCCGTGCGGGTCCGTGCCGCGCAGCCGGGCGCGGTACGGGTGCCGGCCGAAGCCGACGACGTCGCGGACGCTGAGCCCGGCGGGAGTGGGGCGGCTCTGCGCGAGGAGGGTCACCCTGCGGGCGAACGCGGGTCGCGAGAGGGCGAGGGCGTCCTCCGCGGTCCCGTCCGCGGCGTGGAGGTCCACACGGCCGGCGCTGGGCGCCTTCAGCCGGGCGATCGACCGCAGCAGGGTCGACTTGCCGCTGCCGTTCGGGCCGATCAGCGAGGTGACGCGCCCGGCCGGGAGGTGGAGGTCGGCCTCCCGCACCACGTCGACGCCGTCGTAGGCGATCGTCATGCCCTGCGCCGCCAGCCCGACGCGTGCGGCGTCCGCGGC
>NZ_JBPGXM010000130.1:0-10250 GCF_056755495.1 Leifsonia sp. KNZ12-8B | reverse complement strand
GGGCGGGGGACAATTATTGCTCGTATGTAGACCCGGGCGTGGTTGCCGGCAATCCCGCGGGTGGTGGGGCCGCGCGGGGGGGGCCGCGCGCCTCGTCGCGTCAGATGCTCGCGGAGGCGGCGGGCGAGCTGTTCCTGGAGCAGACCTACGCCGGCACGTCCATCGACGAGATCACGCGGCGTGCCGGGGTCAGCCGGGCGACCTTCTTCAACTACTTCCCGGCCAAGTCGGACCTGCTCTGGCTGGAGGTGGACGAGTCGCTCGCCGGGTTCGGCGCCGTGCTCGCCGCGCAGCCCCGCGACCTCGCGCCGATGGATGCGGTGCTCGCCGCGATGCTCACCCTGGCCGAGGGCTTCGGCCCGAACCGCCTTCCGCTCGCCGTGACCCAGGTGGAGGCGATGGGCACCGACGAGGAGCTGCAGGCCTCCGCCCTTCCGCGCTTCCTGCGCCTGGTCGCGCAGGTGGCGACCGCGATCGCCGCCAGGACCGGCGTCCAGCCCGACGCGCTGCTGCCGCGCAGCGCCGCCACCGCGGTCGTCGGGGCCGCCGTCAGCGCGGCGGTCGTGTGGGCGCGCTCCGGCGTCACCCGCGGGCTGCTGGCGCCGCTCGTGCAGCGCGCCGTGGAGCCGGTCTGCCGCGGCTACGCGGCCGCCCTCGCGAGCGACGCGAAAGCGGATAGTATAGGTCGCACAGACTGAGACCCGGCCATCACCGGCGAGTCTTCGGAAGAACGGCACGGCTCCGGCCGCGCTCACTAGAACCGAACGGGTACGGCCCGTCACAGCCGACGACGAGAGGTCCCGCCCGCCACCGCAGGCGTCCGGGGCAAGCGGGGTGGTACCGCGACGGGCGCGAGAGCGTCCGGCGTCCTCGTGCAGCACATCCATCTGCCAGGAGAGAGATGCCGTACCCCAAGTCGGTCCCGTCGCCCGACGACCAGAATGCCGCGCAGAGCGCGCCGGAGGTCACGCCGAGCCCGTCGTTCCCCGCCATCGAGGAGGGCGTGCTCGCCTTCTGGGAGCAGGACGGCACCTTCCGCGCCTCCATCGACAACCGCGCCGACGCCGAGGAGTGGGTCTTCTACGACGGCCCGCCCTTCGCGAACGGCCTGCCGCATTACGGCCACCTGCTGACCGGGTACGCGAAGGACGTCTTCCCGCGCTACCAGACCATGCGCGGCAAGAAGGTCGAGCGCCGGTTCGGCTGGGACACGCACGGCCTGCCGGCCGAGCTCGAGGCCGAGCGGCAGCTGGGCATCACCGACAAGAGCCAGATCGAGGAGATGGGCCTCGCCGCCTTCAACCAGGCCGCGAAGGACTCCGTGCTCAAGTACACCCGCGAGTGGCGCGAGTACGTGACGCGTCAGGCGCGCTGGGTCGACTTCGACAACGACTACAAGACGCTCGACGTCACCTACATGGAGTCGGTGCTCTGGGCCTTCAAGCAGCTGTACGAGAAGGGACTGGCCTACGAGGGCTACCGCGTCCTCCCGTACTGCTGGCGCGACCAGACGCCGCTGTCCAACCACGAGCTGCGCATGGACGACGACGTCTACAAGATGCGGCAGGACCAGACGGTCACCGTGACCTTCCCGCTCGTGGGCGAGAAGGCCGAGGCGCTCGGCCTCACCGGCGTGCGGGCGCTGGCGTGGACGACGACCCCGTGGACCCTCCCGACGAACCTCGCGCTGGCCGTCGGCCCCGAGATCGAGTACGCGGTGGTCCCGTCCGGCCCGAACGGCGCCGCTGACACGCAGGGCGCGCCGGAGGAGCCGGTGCTGAGCGGGGAGTACCTGCTCGCGACCGCTCTGGTGGGCAACTACGCCAAGGACCTCGGCTACGACTCGGCCGCCGACGCGCTGGCCGCCGTCACCCGCACGTACCGCGGAGCCGACCTCGCCGACGTCGAGTACGACCGGCTCTGGGACTACTACGCCGACACCGAGAAGTGGGGCACGCAGAACGCGTGGCGCATCCTCGTCGACGACTACGTCAGCACCGACGACGGCACCGGCATCGTCCACCAGGCCCCGGCCTACGGCGAGGACGACCAGCGGATCACCGAGGCCGCGGGCATCCCCGTCGTCATCTCGGTCGACGACGGCGCCCGCTTCCTCCCGGACGTGGTCGATGTCGCGGGACTGCAGGTGTTCGAGGCGAACAAGCCGCTGACCCGGATGCTCAAGGAGCAGGGCCGGCTGCTGCGCCAGGCGAGCTACGAGCACTCGTACCCGCACTGCTGGCGCTGCCGCAACCCGCTCATCTACAAGGCGGTGTCGAGCTGGTTCGTGCGTGTCACCGACTTCCGCGACCGAATGGGCGAGCTCAACCAGCAGATCAACTGGGTGCCGGAGAACGTCAAGGACGGCCAGTTCGGCAAGTGGCTGGCCGGCGCGCGCGACTGGTCGGTCTCGCGCAACCGCTACTTCGGCTCGCCGATCCCGGTCTGGAAGAGCGACGACCCCGCCTACCCGCGCGTCGACGTGTACGGCTCGCTGGAGGAGCTGGAGCGCGACTTCGGCCGGCTGCCGCGCAACGCGGGGGGCGAGCCGGACCTCCACCGTCCCTTCATCGACGACCTGACCCGGCCGAACCCGGACGACCCGACGGGCCGCTCGACCATGCGCCGCATCCCGGACGTGCTCGACGTGTGGTTCGACTCCGGGTCGATGCCGTTCGCCCAGGTGCACTACCCGTTCGAGAACCACGACTGGTTCGACAGCCACAACCCGGCCGACTTCATCGTCGAGTACATCGGGCAGACCCGCGGCTGGTTCTACCTGCTGCACACGCTCGCGACGGCGCTGTTCGACCGGCCGGCGTTCAAGAACGTGATCAGCCACGGCATCGTGCTCGGCAGCGACGGGCAGAAGATGTCGAAGTCGCTGCGCAACTACCCGGACGTCAACGAGGTCTTCGACCGCGACGGCTCTGACGCGATGCGCTGGTTCCTCATGGCGAGCCCGGTGCTGCGCGGCGGCAACCTCGTCGTCACCGAGGAGGGCATCCGCGAGGGCGTCCGCCAGGTGCTGCTGCCGCTCTGGAGCACGTGGTACTTCTTCTCGCTGTACGCCAACGCGACCGGCTACGAGGCGAAGCGCTCGGTCGACTCGGCCGACGTGCTCGACCGCTACCTCCTGGCGAAGACCCGCGACCTGGTGGAGGCCGTCACGGCCGACCTGGACGGGCTCGACTCGACGCTCGCCGCCGCCAAGCTCCGCGACTTCGCCGACGTGCTCACCAACTGGTATGTGCGCCGCTCGCGCGACCGGTTCTGGGCGGGCGTGTCGGAGGACGACGGCAGCGGCACGGAGGCGTTCGACACCCTCTACACCGTGCTCGAGACGGTGACGAGGGTCGCCGCGCCGCTCCTCCCGCTCGTCAGCGAGCAGATCTGGAAGGGCCTGACCGGCGGCCGCAGCGTCCACCTCACCGATTGGCCGGAGGCGGCGGAGTTCCCTGCCGACGACGCGCTGATCGACGCGATGGACCGCATCCGCGCGATCAGCTCGACGGTGCTGTCGCTGCGCAAGCAGGCGGGCCTGCGGGTGCGCCTCCCGCTCGCCTCGCTCACCGTGGTCGCGCACGACGTGGCCGCGCTGCAGCCGTTCGAGGCGATCCTCCGCGACGAGCTCAACGTGAAGGCGGTCCGCCTGGTCGAGCTGCAGGAGGACAGCGCCGCGGAGTACGGCATCACCAGCAGGCTGACGGTCAACGCGCGCGCCGCGGGCCCGCGCCTCGGCAAGCAGGTGCAGCAGGTCATCAAGGCCGCCCGTGACGGCGACTGGAGCGAGGCCGACGGCGTCGTGACCGTCGGCGGCGTCGAGCTGGTGGCGGGGGAGTACGACCTCGTGCTCGAGACCGCGCAGGCCGACGGCGACTCCGCGACCGCGCTGGCGCTGCTCCCCGGCGGCGGCTTCGTCCTGCTCGACACGACGACGACCCCCGAGCTGGAGGCGGAGGGCCTGGCCCGCGACATCATCCGCGCCGTGCAGGACACCCGCAAGGCGGCCGGGCTCGACGTCAGCGACCGCATCGAGCTCTCGCTCAGCTTCGACAGCGCCGAGGACGGCGCCGCGGTGGAGTCCGCCGCGGCGGTCGTCGACATCGCGGCGGAGACGCTCGCCGAACTCGTCGGCATCGCCGCGGGCGGTGTGGCCGAGGCGGAGGGCGAGGAGTACCGCAAGACGTTCCCCGCCGGGCAGTTCGCGAACGCGGGCGCGTTCACGGTCGGCGTGGCGAAGGTGGAGGTGATGGCGCGATGAGCGACGAGTTCGACGACGACATCCGCGAGCAGGCGGAGGCCGTCTACCAGGCGCTCCTCGCCCGCGTCGGCGAGGGGGCGCCGGAGCGCCGCCTCGACGCGACCCGCCGGGCCGTCGAGCTGCTCGGCGACCCGCAGCGCGCCTACCCGATCGTGCACATCACCGGCACCAACGGCAAGACCTCCACGAGCCGGATCACCGAGAGCCTGCTGCGCGCCTACGGGCTGCGCACGGGCCTGCTGACCAGCCCGCACCTCGTGCGCTTCAACGAGCGCATCGTCATCGACGGCGAGCCGATCAGCGACGAGGACCTGGTGCGCAACTGGGAGGACGTCGTGCCGTACCTGGAGCTGACGGACGCCGAGCTGTTGGCCGCGGGCAAGCCGCCGCTGACCTTCTTCGAGGCGCTGACCGCGCTCGCCTTCGCCGTGTTCGCGGACGCTCCGGTCGACGTCGCGGTGATCGAGGTCGGCATGGGCGGCGAGTGGGACTCCACGAACGTCGGCGACGGCCAGGTCGCGGTGCTCACGCCGATCTCGCTCGACCACACGCGCGCGCTCGGCGACACCGTCGCCGAGATCGCCCGCACCAAGTCGGGGATCATCAAGCCGTCGGCCGACGTCGTCACCGCCGCGCAGCCTCCCGAGGCCCTGGACGCGATCCGGGAGGCCGTCGCCCTCAGCGAGGCGTCGCTCGCCGCCCAGCCGCGCGACTTCGACGTAGCCGCCACCCGCGTGGCCGTCGGCGGCCAGCTCGTCACCCTGCGAGGCCGCGCCGCGACGTACGAGGATGTCTTCCTGCCGCTGTACGGCGACCACCAGGCGCAGAACGCCGCGGTCGCGGTCGCGGCCGTCGAGACGTTCCTCGGCCGCGGGACGCAGCCGCTCAAGCCCGACCTCGTCGAGGAGGGGTTCGCCACCGCGACCTCGCCCGGCCGCCTCCAGCTGATCGGCATCGAGCCGACCGTGCTGGTGGATGCTGCGCACAACCCGGCAGGCGCCCAGACGCTCGCCGAGGCGCTGCGGCGGTACTTCGACTTCGACGAGCTGACCTTCGTCGTCGGCATCTTGCAGGACAAGGACGCGCGCGGCGTGGTCAGGGCGCTCGCCCCGGTCGCGACGCAGTTCTTCGTGACCGAGCCCGCCTCCGAGCGCGCGCTGCCGGCCGACGACCTCGGCGACCTGCTCCGCGAGGAGGTCGGCGACGAGGCGACCATCGTCTACGGCGACACCATCGACGCCCTGGAGGCGGCACGCGAGTGGGCGGCCGAGGAGCCGCGCCGCGCGGTCGTCGTCACCGGCTCCATCGTGCTCGTCGGCAGCGCCATGGCGTACGCCGAGGAGCAGGGCTGGAAGCAGGCGGCGCAGTGACCGGACCGGCCGCCCCGGCCCCGCGCCCCCGCCGTCGCCGCGGGCTGCGCGAGTCGCTCGGCTCGATCGTGCTCGGCTTCGAGCTGATCGTCGTCTTCCTGGGCGCGCTGGTGCTGTTCGGGCTGAAGGCCCTGCCCCCGGCGCTCGCGCTCGGGGGAGGGGCCGCGCTCGTGCTGCTCATGATCGTCGCGATCGGCACGCTGCGCTGGCCGCTCGGCGTCGTCCTCGGCTGGCTCGTCCAGCTCACCGTGGTGGCCGCCGGATTCCTGGTGCCCGCCTTCTTCATCGTCGGCGCGATCTTCACCGCCATGTGGACGTACTGCATGATCGCCGCCGCACGCATCGACCGCAATGAACCGGCCGCCCCGGCCGAGAACGGAACGGAGAACCCATGACCGACGTCGAAGAGACCCTCGTCCTCGTCAAGCCCGACGGAGTCGCCCGCAACCTCACGGGCGAGATCCTTCGCCGCATCGAGGCCAAGGGCTACTCCCTCGTCGACATCCGGATGCTGCAGGCCGACCGCTCGCTGCTCGCGCAGCACTACGCAGAGCACGAGGGCAAGCCCTTCTACGAGCCCCTGGTCGAGTTCATGGAGTCGGGCCCGATCGTCGCCCTCCGCGTCGCCGGCAACCGCGTCATCGAGGGCTTCCGCTCGCTGGCCGGCGCGACCGACCCGACGACGGCCGCTCCCGGCACCATCCGCGGGGACCTCGCCCGCGACTGGGGCCTGAAGGTGCAGCAGAACCTGGTGCACGGCTCCGACTCGCCGGAGTCCGCGCAGCGCGAGCTCGCGCTCTGGTTCGGCTGAGCCGCTCCCCGCAACAGCACGACGCTCCCCACTGTTCTTCAGTGGGGAGCGTCGTTCGTTAAGGGGCGATCAGATGAAGGCGCGGTGGATCCAGTCGAGCTGGAGCTGCGCGAGCACCGCCACGATGGCGTAGCTGACGATCGTGATGAGCGGCACCCAGCCGTACAACGAGGCGAACAGCTTCCGTGCCCGCTCGCCGACGGGGATGTGCCCCTCCTTGAGGTTGTAGAGCGTCACCGCCCAGAAGGTCGGGATCGTGACGACCCAGGTCACCATGCACC
Organism: Leifsonia sp. KNZ12-8B; assembly: GCF_056755495.1. NCBI lineage: Bacteria > Bacillati > Actinomycetota > Actinomycetes > Micrococcales > Microbacteriaceae > Leifsonia > Leifsonia sp. KNZ12-8B. The sequence goes on along the minus strand of NZ_JBPGXM010000130.1, from coordinate 3,524 downwards.
AGGGGCACAGGACGTCCAGGACGGTGAGCGACTGCGTGATGAGGAAGATCACCAGCGCGAGCGCGAGCACGACCCCGAGGTTGAGCAGCAGCCAGTACCACCGCGCGAAGCGGCCGGCGGCGAACAGCCCGACGCCCGCGGCGATCGTCGCGGTCCAGCCGCCGATGCCGAGCAGCGGGTTCGGGAACCCGAGCAGCGAGCCCTGCCAGGAGTTGAGGTTCTTGCTGCAGCCCACCAGCACGCTGAAGTTGCAGGAGAGCTGGGCGTCTGGGTCCTCCAGCAGGTGGAACTTGTCGACGGTGAGCATGAAGGCGGCCCACAGGCCGATGAACCCGGCGACGATGAGGAGGATGGCGAGGGCGGTCGGGCGGCGGTAGGACACCGCATCGAGACGGTCTGACACCCTCGGATTATGGCATGCGCCACGCGGGCCGGACTGGGAGCGCGGAGCAGAGCAGCCTCCTCGTGCGATAATCGTCTGCAGAAGTCGTCCGGCATCGCCGGGCGACGCCGACAGAAGGCTTGACGGCGCTACGCGCCGAGGAAAGACCGGTCGAAGAGACCGGCACAGACAATTGAGCCGGATGCCAGCCGCGCCACCAGCCGGCAGCGTCCGCGAAGGATTACGGAGGGGGCCGAGCGCCCGCTCCGACGGAGAGTACCCGGTGTGCGGGGGACCGCCCACCGGTCGAGGAGTGCACCAGCGATGGTGGAGAACGAGAACAACGACAGCACGAACAGCAACGACACCGAGGCGGGGGGACGCAAGCGCAAGGGACTCTTCGGAGCCCGTCGCGCGGTGAAGCGGACCTCCGTGCCGACGTTCGGCCCCGAGCAGCGGCCGGACGCGTCGGCGACCGACCGCGTCGATGCGCAGAGCGCGGACGAGGTCGCCGCGGCGCACACGGAAGCGGAGCAGACCGTGGCGGAGCAGAACGACGCCGGGCAGAACGACGCCGGGCAGACCGGCGCCGATCCGACCGGCGCAGATCAGACCGGCGCAGATCAGACGGCGCCGGACGCGGCTCACGAGCCGGCGACGAGCCCGCACCTGCCGCCGGCGCTGCCGGAGCAGCACGGCCGGCACGCGGCGCCGGTCTCGGCCAGCGCCCCCGGCCTCCCGCCGACGACCCTGCTCTTCCAGGCGCCCGATCTGCCCGACCTGCCGCCGGCGCCTCCCGCCGACGAGGAGGGTGCCGGCACCGTCCGCCGCCGCTCGCGTCGCCGCGCGGGCGAGTCCGGCCGCGACGGCGCGGGCGACCCCGCGAACACCGTCGTGAAGGTGCGCACGCCGCGCGAGCCGGAGCTCATCACGGAGCCGCAGAAGGTCAAGGGCTCCACCCGTCTCGAGGCCAAGAAGCAGCGCCGCCGCGACGGCCGTGACGCCGGGCGCCGCCGTCCGGTCATCACCGAGGCCGAGTTCCTCGCCCGTCGCGAGTCGGTCGACCGCCAGATGATCGTCCGGTCCAAGGGCGGCCGCATCCAGATCGGCGTGCTCGAGGACAAGGTGCTCGTCGAGCACTACGTCGCCCGCTCGCAGGAGGCGTCGCTCATTGGCAACGTGTACCTCGGGCGCGTGCAGAACGTGCTCCCGAGCATGGAGGCCGCCTTCGTCGACATCGGGCGCGGCCGCAACGCCGTGCTCTACTCGGGCGAGGTCGACTGGGACGCCGTCGAGACCGGCAACCAGCCGCGCCGCATCGAGCTGGCTCTGAAGGCCGGCGACCGCGTGCTCGTGCAGGTCACCAAGGACCCGGTCGGCCACAAGGGCGCGCGCCTCACCAGCCAAATCTCGCTGCCCGGCCGCTACCTCGTGTACGTGCCGAACGGCTCCATGAACGGGATCAGCCGCAAGCTGCCAGACACCGAGCGGTCGCGGCTCAAGAAGATCCTCAAGGAGGTGCTCCCCGAGAGCGCGGGCGTGATCGTGCGCACCGCCGCCGAGGGCGCCACCGAGGAGCAGCTGACGCTCGACGTCAACCGTCTCACCGCGCAGTGGGCCGACATCAGCAAGCAGGTCGAGACGGTGCAGGCGCCGGCGCTCCTGCACAGCGAGCCCGACCTCCTGATCAAGATCATCCGCGACGTCTTCAACGAGGACTTCCAGAAGCTCGTCATCGCGGGCGACGACGCGCGCCAGACCATCGAGAGCTACCTGCGCTCTGTCGCCCCCGACCTGCTCGACCGGGTGGAGGCGTACGAGGGCGACCGCGACGCGTTCGACGAGTACCGCATCACCGAGCAGATCGAGAAGGCGCTGGAGCGCAAGGTCTGGCTGCCCTCCGGCGGCTCGCTCGTGATCGACCGCACCGAGGCCATGACGGTCGTCGACGTGAACACCGGCAAGTTCGTCGGCTCCGGCGGCAACCTGGAGGAGACGGTCACCAAGAACAACCTGGAGGCGGCCGAGGAGATCGTGCGCCAGCTGCGGCTGCGCGACATCGGCGGCATCATCGTGGTCGACTTCATCGACATGGTGCTGGAGTCGAACCGCGACCTCGTGCTGCGCCGCCTGATCGAGTGCCTGAGCCGCGACCGGACCAAGCACCAGGTCGCCGAGGTCACCTCCCTCGGGCTCGTCCAGATGACCCGCAAGAAGCTCGGCCTCGGCCTCCTGGAGACCTTCAGCGAGGCGTGCGAGGTCTGCGCAGGCCGCGGCGTGATCGTGCACCACGACCCGGTCGTGAAGCACCGCCAGCCGCAGGCGCCCCAGAACGAGCGCCGCCGCGGCCGTGGCGGCAGCGGCAACGGGAGCAGCAACGGCAACGGTGGGAACGGGCACGCGTCCGGCCCGGCCGTGCACAGCACCACCGGCACGCACGCCATCACCGACGACGCGAAGAACGCGCTCGCGCAGATCGCCGCGTCGACCATCCACGCGCACGCCGGGGAGCACCCCGAGGGGACCGCTCCGGCCGCCGTGGCCGAGCCGCCCGCCGAGGCCCCGGCCAAGAAGCGCCGCCGCAAGGGCAAGGGCGGCACGTCCGCCGAACAGCCCGCGCCGGCAGCGCAGGAGACGACCGCGAGCGTGGCCGTGACGGAGAACGCCGTGGAGGAGGTCCCGGTCGACGCGGCGGAGGTCTCCGTCGATGAGGCCTCCGTCGATGAGGTCACGGTCGAGACCGTCGAGGTCTCGCCGGACGACGCGGAGTCGCCCGAGTCGATCCTCCCGCTGCTCGACCTCCCGGAGCCCGCGCCTGTCGTCGCCGCGCCGCGCCCGTCGCCCGAGGAGACCGAGCTGCTGCTCGACTCCGTGCTCGACGCGCTGCCGCAGCCGAAGGCGCCCGGTCAGGGCCGCGGCCGCAGCCGCCGCGCCAGCACCGCGGTGATCGCCGGCGGCGAGATCGCCCCCAAGTCCGAGTAGCCCGCCGGAGCAACGCGCCCGAGCAACGCGCCCGAGCGGCGCCGAGTCGTGACTCGTCGCGGGTTTCCGCGCCGAGTCGCGACATCATGTCACGACTCGGCGGGGGTGATCGCGGTGCGTCAGTGCCGCCGGGTGCGGTCGCGCGCCTTCACGCGCAGGC
>NZ_JBPGXM010000129.1:0-10564 GCF_056755495.1 Leifsonia sp. KNZ12-8B | reverse complement strand
GAGTCGGGGTGGGCGTCGGCGTCGCGGTGGGCGCGGGAGTCGGCGTCGGGGTCGGCGTGGGAGCAGGGGTGGGCGTGCCTGTCGGAGTCGGCGTCGGCGTCGGTGTCGGCGTCGGCGTCGGCGTCTCGGTCGGCGTCGGCGTCGGCGTGGAGCCGTCGCCGCCTCCATCGCCATCGCCGTCCCCGTCCTCCCGCCCCTCGGACGGTGTCGGCGACGGTGTCGGCGAGGGCGTCGGCGTCGGCGTCCCGGTCGTCCCCGGCGCGGACCCCGCGCATCCCGGCGGCTCGCACACCCTCGCGGCCGCGGCCTGGGGTGCGCCGAGCACCCCGGCGGCCAGCACGACGGCGGCGAGCGCCGACAGGAGCCGTCCGGCACCAGGCGGGTACCCGGATGGCGTGAGCCGTGCGGGATCGACGCGGCGCGGTCGTCCGCGTCGTGCATCCTTCCCGAAGCCTGGGAGTGCTTTCCGCATGGTCACGCGGGTACCGGCGGTCGCCGGACGACCCGTCTACCGATGCTCTCACCGCGTGCGCGGCGCGACAAGGAGCGGGATGCGGATCGGATGCGCCTCTCAGCCTCCGCACGCTAGCGTGAGGAGTTGTGACCGACACGACAGCGACCGCACGCCCTCGCCGCTCCTCCCGTCGTTCGGGCTGGAAGTCGCTGCTGCGCGACGTCGTCGTCATCGTGGTCGTGGCCGTCCTGGTGTCGTTCCTGATCAAGACGTTCGTCGCGCGCTCGTTCTACATCCCCTCTGGATCGATGGAGAACACGCTCCAGATCCAAGACCGGATCATCGTGAACGAGCTGCAGCCGAAGGTCTTCCCGCTGGAGCGCGGCGACGTGGTGGTGTTCAAGGACCCGGGCGGCTGGCTTCCGCCGGCGCCGCCGCCGACCGGCAACGCATTCCAGCAGGGCGTCGGAGCCGTGCTCGACTTCATCGGCCTCGGCGCGTCGGACAGCGACCAGCACCTGGTGAAGCGGCTCATCGGTCTCCCGGGCGACCGCGTCACGTGCTGCAACGCGCTCGGCCAGATGAGCGTGAACGGCGTGCCGCTGAAGGAGCCGTACGTGCTGCTTCCCGCGGGCACGCAAGCCGTGTCGGCGAAGGCGTTCGACGTCACCGTCCCCGACGACAGCGTCTGGGTCATGGGCGACAACCGCTACAACTCGGCCGACTCCCGCTACCACATGGACGACCCGGGCAAGGGCTTCGTGCCGCTCAGCGATGTGGTCGGCAAGGCCTTCGTCATCAGCTGGCCGGCGAGCCACTGGACCTGGCTCGACGACTACCCGGAGGTGTTCCGGGGCGTCGAGCGGGAGGACTGAGCCGCCCCTCGCGAGCGACCCCGGTCCGCGAACGGCCTAGTTCTCGGCGCGCCCGAGCCGCCAGTACCCCATGAAGGCGACGCGGTGGCGGTCGATGCCGTGGCCGCGCACCAGCAGGCGGCGGATGGCCTTCACCGCGGCCGACTCCCCCGCCACCCAGGCGTAGAAGCCGCCGGGAGCGTGCTCCGGGCTCTCCCAGAGGATGTCGCGGTCGACGTCCACGTCGGCGAGCCGCTGGCGCCGTGGCGCGGCGGCCGAGGCGACGACCTCGGGGTTCGACGCGAGCCACTGCTCGACGGCCGGCAGCAGCTCGGTGCCGGTCGGCGCGTCGCCGCGGGCCAGCCACGTGATCGTGACGCCGGCCGGCGCGCGCAGCGGCTGCGCGTCCTCCGCCGACGGCACCTCGATGAAGACGCGCGCGTGGCAGTCGGCGGGCCGCGACTCCAGGATGGCGGCGATGGCCGGCGCGGCCGTCTCGTCGCCCGCGAGCAGCAGCTCGGTGCAGTCGCCAGGACGCCAGTCGATGCCGGAGCCGCGGATCGGGCTGCGGGAGTCCGGACCGACGATCACGAGCTCGTCGCCGGCCGTCGCGCCGAGCAGCCAGCGCGCGGCAGGGCCGCCGTCGCCGTGCGCGACGAAGTCGATGTCGATGCGACGGTCGTCCGGGTCGGCCGTGCGCACCGTGTAGGTGCGGAACGGGTTGCGCCGGTCCTCCGGGAGCGCCCGCCAGCGGTCGTACCAGTCGCCCGCCGCGATCGACTCCTCGTCGTCGATGCCGACGTCGGAGAACGAGCCGTCCGGCAGCGGGAAGAACAGCTTGATCCGCTGGTCCAGCCCTTCGGTGCCGAAGTGCTCGAAGGCGTCACAGCGGAAGCTCACCCGCGTGAAGTGCGGCGACAGCCTCCGGACGGCCACCACCTCGGCGCGGTACGGACGATAGGCGGGACGCTCGACGCGAGGCGGGGCGATGATGGTCACGCGGGCCGGATCCTCTCGGGTGCGCTGCGGACGGCTGAGCCGGATGGGGGAACTAAGGTAAGCCTATACTTACCTGGCCGCCGCGATCCTCCGAGCTTCCTCAAAGCTGCACCCGCTCCCCGGTCGCCGCGGGCCATGATCGTGGGGTGAGCAGGAGCCGCGCGCGACCCGGGGCCGGACAGGCGGGTTCCGACCATCCGATCGTCGAGACCGGGGCCGGGCCCGTCCGCGGCACGGACGACGGCCGGGTGGCGGTCTGGCGCGGGATCCGGTACGCGAAGCCGCCGGTGGGCCCGCTCCGCTGGCGCGCGCCCGTCCCCGCCGCGCCGTGGACCGGCGTCGCCGACGCACTCGCGTTCGGCAGCACCGCGCCGCACATCCCGAATCCGGCGGTGCCGCAGGGCGAGGCGCAGCAGGACGAGGACTGCCTGTTCCTGAACATCTGGCGCCCGTCCCTGCGGGTGCATCCTCCCGGCGCGGAGGCTCCGCGACCGGTGATGGTCTGGATCCACGGCGGCGCCTACACCCTCGGGTCGGCCAGCCAGCCGATCTACGACGGCACGCGCCTGGTCGAGGTCGGCGACGTCGTGCTGGTCACCCTCAACTACCGGCTGGGCGCCTTCGGCTTCCTGGATCTGCGCTCGGCCGCCTCCCGCGACGACGCCTTCGACGCGAACCCGGCCCTGCGCGACGTGCTGCTCGCGCTCGCCTGGGTGCGCGACAACATCGCGGCGTTCGGCGGCGACCCCGGCCGCGTGACCGTGTTCGGGCAGTCGGCGGGAGGTGGGATCATCGCGGCGCTCCTGGCCACGCCGTCCGCCGCCGGGCTGTTCCACCGCGCGATCGTGCAGAGCGCGCCCGCGACCTCGATGTACGGGCCGGAGCGGGCGGCCGCAGTGACGGAGCGGTTCCTCGCCGCGGCGGATGCCACGGGCGCCACGCCGGAGGAGCTGCGCGCGCTGCCGGTCGAGACGGTCCTGCGGGCCGCCGCGGCGGTCTACACGCGCATCCCGCAGGAGCACCCCGGCACGCTCGCGTTCGCCCCGTCCATCGACGGGGACCTGCTTCCGGAGGCGCCGATCACCGTCCTCAGCGAGGGCCGCGGCCTGCCCGTGCCGCTCGTCATCGGCAGCAACCGCGACGAGGCGACGCTGTTCATGGTGATGCGCTCCTCCCTCCTCCCGCTGAGCCGCCGGGGGCTCGACGCGATGTTCGCCAGGATGCTGGACGAGAATCCCGGCGTGGAGGCGCCCAGCCGCGATCAGGTGATCGCCGCCTACAGCGGGCTGCCGCGCTGGGCGGTCGGGCTCGGGATGGCGACGGACATCGCCTTCCGCATGCCCGCCGTGTGGATCGCGGAGGGCCACAGCGCCATCGCCCCCACCTACCTCTACCGCTTCGACCACGCGACGCCGCTGCTGCGGCTGTTCGGGATCGGCGCCGCGCACGCGAGCGACCTCTACTACGTGTGGGGCAACCTGGAGGCCACCCCGCGAGACCCGTCCTTCCGCCTCGGCGGCAAGAGCGAGGCGCGCCGCGTCACGCGCCGGGTGCAGGAGCGCTGGACGGCGTTCGCGCACGGCCGCGGTCCTGGCACGGACTGGCCGGCCTACCGTGCGCCCGAGCGCGAGACGCTCGTGATCGGGCGGCAGGACCGCGTGGTGCGCGACCTCGACGCCGGACGCCTGGCGGGCTGGGGCGCGAACGCCCTCAGCTTCCGCTGACCCCGGCCGACTCGTGACCCGATGTCACGTCTCGGCGCGGGAACCCGCACCGAGTCACGACTCGGCCGCTCAGAACTCGGTGTGCCCCAGCCGCGGCTCCGGCACGAACGCGGCGACGGCCTCCGCCGCCGACTCCAGCTCCAGGATGATCAGCTCGTTGCGGCCCGCGCGCACGACCGGCGCCGGCACGTGCAGGGTCTCCTGCGGACCGCGGGTCCAGTAGCGCCCGAGGTTGAACCCGTTGAACCAGGCCACGCCCTTGCCCCAGCCGGTGGTGTCGAGGAACAGCGTCCCCGGCTCCTCCAGCTCGAACACCGCGCGCGCGAAGACCGGGCCGGCCAGCCGCTCGGGAGCCGCGTCCTCGGCGGCGGAGGCGTCCAGCGCCTCCCGCACGCCGGTCAGCGCCGTCAGCTCCAGGGGCAGCACGCTCCAGCGGCTCAGCTCCTCGCCGTTCAGGCGCACCGGCGCGATCAGGCCCTTCGGCTCGCCGATGCGTGGCCCGTAGTCGACGCGGCCCTGGTCCTCCACGAGCAGGGTGAGGCTGCCGCGGGCGGGCGCGAGGGCGATGGCGCTGTCGTGGTGGTCCCTGGCGAGCACGCCGACCCGGTTGGAGCCGACGAAGACGTACGCGCGGTCGCGCACCTCCCCGAACTCCAGCACCGCCGGCTCCGCCGTGTCGATCTCGGTCCGGTACAGGCCGAGGCCGCTGTAGTGACCGAGCTCGTCGAAGCTTGGCAGGTCGTCGGTGTGCCGCCAGCTGCCGAGCCGGTCGGCTACCGCGAACAGCGGCACGGCGGCGTCGAACGCCACCGTCAGCGACGGCGCCGCGGCGGCGAAGACCGGCTCCTCGGCCGGCACCGGCGCGTGCTTGGCGATGACCTCGCGGAACGCCCAGAACTTCTCGGTCGGCTCGCCCGCCTCGTCCAGCGGGGCGTCGTAGTCGTAGCTGGTGACGATCGGCTGGTAGACGCCCTTGTCGTTGGCGCCGTTGGTGAAGCCGAAGTTCGTGCCGCCGTGGAACATGTAGATGTTGACCGAGGCGCCGGCGGCGAGCAGGTCGTCCAGGTCGGCCGCCGATTGCTCGACCGGCGTCGTGTGATGGTGCGCGCCCCAGTGGTCGAACCAGCCGTCCCAGAACTCCGAGCACATCAGCGGACCGGTCGGCTGGTGCTCGCGCAGCGTCGCCAGGCGCTCGCGCGACCGGGAGCCGAAGGAGGCCGTCTTGAGCAGGCCGGGCAGCGACCCGTTCTCAAGCATCTCCGGCTCCGGCTGGTCGACCGTGGTCAGCGGCACGTCGATGCCGGCGCGGAGGGTGACCTCCGTGAGGTGCCGCAGGTAGTCCTTGTCGTCGCCGTACGCGCCGTACTCGTTCTCCACCTGCACGAGGAGTACCGGACCGCCCGCGGTCACCTGCAGCGGGCGCACGATGGCGAGCACGCGCTCGAGGTACGCGGTGACGGCGTCGAGGAAGCGCGGCTCGGCGCGGCGGATGCCGACCTCGGGATCGGTGAACAGCCACGCCGGCAGCCCGCCGTTGTCCCACTCCGCGCAGATGTACGGCCCGGGGCGCACGATCGCGTGCATCCCCTCCTCCTGCACCGTGCGCAGGAAGCGGTCGAGGTCGAGCCCGCCCTCGGTGGTCCACTCGCCAGGACGGCGCTCGTGCGCGTTCCAGGGCACGTAGGTCTCGATGGTGTTGAGCCCCATCAGGCGCGCCTTGCGGATGCGGTCCGCCCAGTCGTCGGGGTGCACCCGGAAGTAGTGGATGGCGCCCGACAGGATGCGGAACGGCTCGCCGTCGAGGACGAAGTCGTCGCCCGCGATCTCGAAGCTGGTCATGGCGTGCTTTCTCGTTGCGGAGGAGGGAGGGGGTTCACGTGCCGGACAGGGAGCGGGGGCCGGCCCCCCCGGGCGCCGCCCCCCCGGGCCCCCCCGTGGCGGGGGGGGGGTGGGCGCCCGGGTGTGCGCGGCGCGCCAACGCCGGGAGGCCGCCGGGGGGGGCCGGGGGGGGGGGGGGGGGGGGGGGGGGGGCCCGGGCCGGCCCGGGGCGCGGGGCGGGCCGCCGGGGCCCCGGGCCGCGCGTCGCCTCACTTGCCGGTGACGGTGAAGCCCTGCTGGTTGCCGTACTCGACCATCGCCTTCTGCCAGGCCTGGAGGCCCGGGTTCAGGCTGGTGTTGGACGTGTACGACTGGCCGACGGTGTCGCCGTAGATGCTGTTCGCGTAGACCTGGAACGGCAGGTACTGCCAGCCGCTCGTGACGTCCTTCGCGCCCTGCACGAGGACCTCGTTGATCTTCTGGCCGCCGAAGTACTCGGGCGCCGAGGCGAGGAAGTCGGAGGACTCCAGGTCCTTGGTGGTCGACGGGAAGCCGCCGGACTCCAGGAAGACCTTGATGCTGTCCTCGTCGTTGTTCAGCCACTTGAGGAAGCCGGCCGCGAGCGCCTGGTTCTTGCTCTGCTTGAGCACGACCTGGCCGCCGCCGCCGTTCTCGGCGTTGGCCGCCTTCCCGTCGTAGGTCGGGATCGGGGCGACGCGCCACTGGCCGGAGGCGTCCTTCACCGACGACTCGAGCACGCCGGGCATCCACGCGCCGGTGATGAGGGTCGCGATGGAGCCGTTGCCGAGCGCCTTGTACCAGTCGTCGGTCCAGCCGGTGACCGGCGAGAGCAGCTTGCCCTCGACCAGCTTGTCCCAGCTGGCGGTCCACTTCTTGGTGCCCTCGTCCTGGAGGTCGATGCTCACCTTCGTGCCGTCGACCTGGAACGGGCGGCCGCCCGCCTGCCAGATCATGCTCGTGGTGAAGCCGGAGTCGCCCGAGTCGCTCGTGATGTAGGCGTTCGGGTCGGCGGCGTGCAGCTTCTCGGCCGCGGCGACGTACTCGTCCCACGTCTTCGGCACCGCGATGCCGTGCTTGTCGAAGACGGTCTTGTTGTAGAACATCGCCATGGGGCCGGAGTCCTGCGGGAGGCCGACCAGCTTGCCGTCGACGTTGACCGAGCTCCACGGGCCCGGCGTGTAGTCGTCCTTCAGCTTGTCGAAGCCGTACTGGGTGAGGTCGACGAGGGCGTCCGAGAGCGCGAACTGCGGAATGGCGTAGTACTCGACCTGCGCGACGTCCGGCGCGCCGTTGCCCGCCTTGATCGCGTTCTGCAGCTTCGTGTACTCGGTCGTGTTGGTGCCGGCGTTGACGAGCTTCACGTCGACCTTCGGGTACGCCTTCTCGAACGCCGCGACCTGCGCCTCGGCCGAGGGGGTCCACGACCAGTACGTGATCGTGCCGCCCTTCTCGAGCGCGGCCTCGATGTCGGAGGCGCTGCCGCCTCCGCCGCTGCTGCCGCCGGACGAGCAGGCGGCGAGCGATGCGCCGAGGACGGCGGTGGTCGCCAGCGCCGCGGCGATGCGGCGCAGGCTGCGCGAGCGTGTGGCGCGCGTGATGACCTGGTCTTTCATGGTGGTGGGGCCTTTCACTTCGTCGGGAACGGGATGGTGCAGGTCACTGCTTGACGCTGCCGGCGGCCAGACCGGACTGCCAGTAGCGCTGGAGCACCAGGAACGCGATCACGATCGGGACGATCGTGATGAGCGATCCGGTGATCACGAGGTTGTAGATCGGCTGGGCGCCGACCCCGGTCGCCTGCGCGCTCCACTGGCTGAGGCCGACCGTGAGGGGGTACCAGGTCGGGTCGCTCAGCATGATGAGCGGCAGGAAGTAGTTGTTCCAGGTGGCGACGATCGCGAACAGGGCGACCGTCACGATGCCCGGCGCGAGCAGCCGGAGCGAGATGGTGAAGAAGGTGCGGAACTCGCCCGCGCCGTCCATCCGCGCCGCCTCCAGCAGCTCGGTCGGGATGGCCTCGCTCGCGTACGTCCAGATCAGGTAGAAGCCGAACGGGCTGATCAGCGAGGGCAGGATGACCGCCCAGGGGGTGTTGGTGAGTCCGGCCTGGCTGAACAGCAGGAAGGTCGGGACCGCGAGCGCCGTGCCCGGCACCGCGATCGCGCCGAGCACGACCGCGAAGACGGCGCGCTTGCCGGGGAAGTCGAACTTCGCCATGCCGTACCCGGCGACGGTAGCCAGGAGGGTCGCCCCTCCCGCGCCCACCACCACGTACAGGAGCGTGTTGCCCAGCCACTGCACGAAGATGCCGCCGCGGTAGGTGAAGGTGTCCGCGATGTTCTGGAACAGGTTGAAGCCGTCGCCGAACCACAGGCCGAAGGTCGAGAACAGGTCGGGCTGGCTCTTGGTCGCGTTGACGATGAGCCAGACCAGCGGCACGAACGAGTAGATCGTGAACAGGACCATCACGATCGTCAGGACGAGGGACCGGCGGGGGCGGCGGCCTCCCTCCGAGCGGCGGGAGGGCCGGGCCATGCCACGGCGGGCGACGCGCGGCCCCGCGGCCGCGGCGTCGTGGACGGTGTCGAGCGTCGACATCAGCGCATCTCCTTCCGGGAGCCGCGGAGCTGCACCACGTAGGCGATGACCGCGGTGACCACTCCCATGACGATCGCGACGGTGGCGGCGTAGTTGAACTGCTGCCCGGCGAAGGAGAGGTTGTAGGCGTACATGTTGGGCGTGAAGTAGCTGCTGATCGCGTTGGGGGCGAGCTGCTTCAGGAGGTTCGGCTCGTTGAAGAGCTGGAAGCTGCCGATGATCGAGAAGATCGTCGCGATCACGATGGCGCCGCGCACGGCGGGGATCTTGATGCTGAACACCTGGCGGAACGCGCCGGCTCCGTCGATCTCGGCCGCCTCGTACAGCTCCCCCGGGATGACGCGCAGCGCCGCGTAGAAGATGAGCATGTTGTAGCCCATGAACTCCCAGGTGACGATGTTGCCGATGGAGCCGAGGATCCACGACTGGCTCAGCGGCGCGAACTGCGTCCCGAAGAAGTCGTTGATGCTCGCCGTCAGCCCGAACTGGTCCCCGTAGATGAAGCCCCAGATCAGGGCCGCGACCACGCCGGGCACCGCGTACGGCAGGAACAGCGCGATGCGGAAGAAGCCTGCGCCGTGGAGACGGGCGCTGTCGAGCGCGAGCGCCGCGGTCAGCGAGAGCACGAGCATGATCGGCACCTGGATGAGCAGGAAGATCGAGACCCGGCCGAGCGACTCCCAGAACTTGCCGTCCTGCAGCACCGCGAGGTAGTTGGCGAGGCCGACGAAGGCGTTGCCGCCGATGAGCTGCTGGCGGAACAGGCTGAGGTAGATCGCGTAGACGACCGGGGCGATGATCATCGCCGCGAACACGATCATGAACGGGGCGACGAAGGCCCAGCCCCGCCAGTCGCGGCGGGCGCGGCGGCCGCCCGGCCGCGACGGGTTCGCGGTTCCGGCCTGCCGGCGGGCCGGCGGCGTGATGGACGTCGTTGTCATGGCCTTCCTCAGTGTTCGTCTGGATAGGATGTTCACGTCAACATCCAACGGCGACACCCTAACATGTTGACGTCAACATCGCGCAAGTCCGACGGTGCGCGATCATCCGCCAGAATGGGGAGCCATGACCGAGTCGACGACCGACAGGCCGCAGGGCCAGCGGGTCCGCGCCGCCAGAGGACCCTCCCTGGGCGACGTCGCCGCGCACGCCGGCGTCTCCACCCAGACCGTGTCGCGCGTGGCCAACGGCCTCACCAATGTGGAGGCCGCCACGCGCGCCAGGGTCCTCGAGAGCATGCAGGCGCTCGGCTACCGGCCCAACCGCGCGGCCAGGGCGCTGCGCTCCGGGCGCTTCCGGAACCTCGGGGTCGTCATGTTCACGCTGTCCTCCTACGGGAACATGCGCACCCTCGACGCGATCGCGGGCAGCGCGGCGACGGCCGGCTACTCCATCACGGTGGTCCCGGTGGAGCGGCCGACGCAGCAGGACGTGAGCGTCGCCTTCACCCGGCTGCTGGAGCAGGCGGTCGACGGCATCGTCATCGTCATCGAGGCGCACATCGTCGACCGGGCCGACGTGGAGCTCCCGGCGGGCCTGTCCGTGGTGGTCATCGACTCGACGGAGCGGCCGGACTACCCGCAGGTCGACACCGACCAGGCGCAGGGCGCGCGGATCGCGACCGAGCACCTGCTCGGGCTCGGGCACGAGACGGTGTGGCACATCTCCGGACCGGCCGACTCGTACTCGGCCGCGCGCCGCGAGCAGGCCTGGCGGGAGACGCTGGAGGCGGCGGGCGCGCCGGTCCCGGAGGTGCTGCACGGCGACTGGTCGACCTCCGCCGGCTACGAGCACGGCCGCTGGATCGCCTCCCACCCCGAGGTCACCGCTGTCTTCGCGGCCAACGACCAGATGGCGCTCGGCGTGCTGCGCGCGCTGCACGAGGCCGGCCGCAGCGTGCCGGACGACGTCAGCGTGGTCGGCTTCGACGACATGGCGGAGGCCGACTCGTTCTGGCCGCCGCTGACGACCGTCCACCAGCAGTTCGAGGCCACCGGCCGCCGCGCGGTCGAGCTCCTCATCGCCGAGATCGAGGGCCGGCCCGAGCCGGTCACCTCGACCGTGCTGCCGACGCACCTCGTGCTGCGCAGCAGCAC
>NZ_JBPGXM010000128.1:0-10585 GCF_056755495.1 Leifsonia sp. KNZ12-8B | reverse complement strand
GGCGGGGGCGGTGGCGAGGGCGGTCATGTCAGCTCCAGCCGGGGGTCGATGACGGTGTAGACGACGTCCACGATGAGGTTGGCCGCGACGTAGACGACGGCGACCAGGGTGACGATCCCGGTGACGACCGGGAGGTCCTGCGAGTTGACCGCGGTGACCAGCACCGAGCCGATGCCGGGGCGCGAGTAGATGGACTCGACGATCACGGCGCCCGAGAGCGTCGCGCCGAGCGCCCAGCCCGAGAGCGTCACCGCCGGGATGACCGCGTGCCGCAGCACGTGCCGCAGCCGGATGCCCCACTCCCCCATGCCGCGCATGCGCGCCGACACGACGAACGGCTGGTCGAGCGCCCGCTCGAACTCGGTCCGCACGCTCTGCGCCATGAACCCGGCGAGCGGGATGGCGAGCGTCAGGGCGGGCAGCACGATCCCGGCGGGCGAGGTGCCGCTGATGATGGGGAACCAGCGCAGCCCGAGGCCGAACACGAGCAGGAGGATGATGCCGAGCCAGTACGCGGGCAGACCGGCGGTCACGACGTCGGCGGTCGCCCCGACCGCACCGAGCCGCGGCCCGCGACCGGCCGTGAGCGTCACCCAGACGACCATGATGAGCCAGGCGAAGGCGATGGCCGTGAGCGACAGCGTGAGCGTGCTCCCGAGCTGCTCGCCGATGATCGCCGTCACCGGCCGGTACTGCTGGTACGAGGTGCCGAAGTCGCCCGCGACCAGGCCGCGGAGGTAGTCGACGTACTGCACGATCACCGGCTTGGTGAGGCCGTACTGCTGGTTGATCTGCGCGAGCTCCTCGGCCGTGCGGGCCTGAGCTTGGCCCGCACGGATGTTGAGGATGGTCGTCGCGCGGTCTCCTGGCAGCGCGACCTGGGCGAAGAACGCGACGGTCGCAGCTCCCCAGAGCACGATCAGCGCGGCGCCGACCTTCCGCAGGACGGTGAGGGCCACGGCGCGGCCGCGGCGGGGGCGGATCGCACCCTGTTCGATGGGCCCGGCCGCGATCAGCTCACTTGACGAAGTACGCGTCATAGAACGTCGGTCCTCCCTGTGCGTTCTCCTGCCACACGTCGCGCAGCTTCGTGGCGACGGCGAGGGTGCTGAGCCGGTCGTACACGCCGATCGACAGCGCGTGCTCGGCGATGTAGTCCTGCGCCTTCTCGTACGACGCGTTCTGCTCCTCCACCGTTGCGGCCGAGTTGCCGTCGAGGATGTACTGCTCCAGCGTCGGGTCGTTGTAGAAGGCGGCGTTCGCGTAGTTGGGGTGGTCCTCGGTGGTGGGGCGCCAGTTGATGTAGAGGATGCCCGCGGTCACGGCCGTCCAGTACCCGGCGGCGAGGTCGTGGGTGTCGGGCCCGGCGTACTTGCCCGAGAAGAACTCGCTCTGCGGGACCGGGATCAGCTTCAGGTCGAAGCCCACCTTGTCGGCCTGCTCCTTGACGCCCTGGAGGATCGCGGCGCCGTCGGCGTTGATGATCGAGCCGGCGCCGTACGGCAGCGAGACGGTCAGCTTCTTCCCGTCCTTCTCCCGGACGCCGGTGTCGCCCTTCCTGGTCCAGCCGGCCTCGTCGAGCAGCTCGTCCGCCTTGTCGATGTCCTGGCTGTACCAGCCGGCGGCCTTCTCGCTGTAGCCGGGGGTCGCCTGGCTGACGCCGCCGTTGCCCTCGACGGGGATGACGCCGTGGCCGATGGTGTCGACGATCGCCTTCCGGTCGAGGCTGTACGCGAACGCCTGCCGGACCTTCTCGTCGGTGAAGGGGCCCTGCTGCGTGTTGAACGAGATCTGCTGCGGGCGACCGGGCGTCACGTACTTCTCGAGCTGGTAGCCGCCGGTCTTGAGGGTGTTCCACTGCACGGCGGGCACGTCGTAGATCGCGTCCACCTGTCCGCCCTGCAGGGCGGCGACGCGGGTCGTTGGGTCGGCGACGAACTTCCAGTCGATCTTGTCGACGTAGGCCGGGCCGGTGTGCTTCGCGTTGGCGGGCGGCGAGGTGTAGTTCTTGTTCTTGACCAGGATGATGTCCTGGCCGCGGTTCCACTTCTCGACCGTGAAGGCGCCGGTGCCGATGGGCGCCTCGCAGTTCTGCTCCTTCGTCCGGGTCTCCAGCGCGTGCTGCGACTGGATGCCGAAGTAGCCCTGGCTGAGGTTGTCGGCCAGCCGCGGGTACGGGCGGGAGAGGTCGACCTGGAGGGTGTGCTCGTCGACCGCCTTCGCGTCCTTGTAGTAGCCGTCGAGCCAGACGTTGGCGGTGCTGTTGCCGCCCTTCACCCAGTAGTCGAAGTTGTACGCGACGGCCTCGGCGGTCAGCGGGGTGCCGTCGGTGAACTCCACGCCCTTCTTGAGGTCGAAGGTCCAGGTGAGGCCGTCGGCGGACTGCTTCCACGACGTGGCCAGCCACGGCACAACCTTCTTGTCGTCGTCGAGGGAGGTGAGGTTGTCGAGCACCTGGTACGAGAGGTACGCCTGCTCGATCCAGCCGCCGAACACGCAGGCCGGCTCCTGCTGGTGGGCGTAGACGATGGTGCCGCCGGCGACCTTCTGGCCGCCGCCGGTCGCCGCCTGCGAGCCGCCGGCGCAGGCCGACAGCGCAAGCGCGCCGGCGACGACGACGGCCGCGGCGCCGAGGGTACGGGAGGTACGGGAACGCATCTGGGACTCCTGACGGGATCGGGGATTCGCATCAGGATGGGCGACGCGGCAACCCCCGTCGACCGCCCGTGACACTGTGTTGCGCGAGCGGAACACAGCGTCACACGGGCGTGCCGGAACGGGGGTCGCGGGGGTATACGGGCGTGCCTCAGGCCGCGCGAGGCGGGTTCACGCAGCGTCGGGGATGGCCACCACCTTGCCGCGCAGGGTGCCGGCGGCCGCCGCGGCGTGCACCTCGGCGAGGGACGAGAGGGGCACCCGGCGCGCGACCTCCACCCGCAGCTCCCCCGCGTCGACCCGGCGCACGAGCTCGCCGAGCTGCGCGGCGTCGCTGCGGACGAAGACGACCACCGAGCGCACGTCGCGATCCTCGTCGCTCGGCGCGGGCATCCACGCCGTGGTGCTCACGACGACGCCGCCGTCGCGGACCCGGGTGACCAGCGCGGTGAACGCGTCGGGGTCGATGGGCGCCAGGTTGAGCAGCACGTCGACCGGCTCGTCGATGGCAGCGAGCACGTCGGTCGTCGTGTGGTCGATGACCTCGTCGGCGCCCGCTGCCGCCACCGCGCCCGCGCTGCGCGGGCTGGCCGTGGCGATCACGTGCGCCCCCGCCGCCGCGGCGAGCTGGACGGCGTACCCGCCGACCGCGCCTCCCGCTCCGCTGATCAGCACGCGCTGCCCGGCGGTGAGGCCGGCGTCGTCGAACAGGGCCTGCCAGGCGGTCAGCCCGACCGAGGGCAGGGCGGCCGCGTCGGCCAGGGGGATGCTCGTGGGGGCGGGAGCCAGCGCCTCCGCCGGGGCGATGACGTACTCGGCGGCAGCCCCGTCGGCGGTCATCGGGAGGAAGCCGATGACGGCATCGCCGGCCGCGAAGCCGTCGACCCCGTCGCCCACCGCGTCGACCGTGCCGGAGACGTCGTAGCCCGGGATGTGCGGGAGGGTGACGGGGATGGCGCGGAGCACCCCGCTCCTGATGCCGTTGTCGGCCGGGTTGAACGCGACCCCGGCCACGCGGAGCCGCACCTCGCCGGCGCCGGGGACCGGCACCTCGATCTCGTCGATGCCGAGGACCTCGGGTCCGCCGAACTCGTGGAAACGTACTGCCTTCATGTCGATCGCTTCTCTCGTCGTGTCTGTCACCATCTTGTTTGCTTCGAATTCGAAGCATTACGGCGACCATAGCACTGCTTCGAATTCGAAGCAACCTATACTGGAGGCATGACGGAACCGACGCCGCCCGCTCTCGACCGCACGCAGCTCGGCGCCTACTTCGCGCTGATCGAGGCGGCGAGCCTGCTGCGGCACGCGGTGGAGCAGCAGCTGCGGGAGGCCGGCGATCTGAGCTACGTGCAGTTCCAGCTGCTGGCGCGCCTGGGCGACGCGCCCGACGGCAGCCACAGCATGACGGAACTGGCGGACGGCGTCGTCTACAGCCGCAGCGGCCTCACCTACCAGGCCGGACTGCTCGAGAAGGCGGGTCTCGTGACGCGGGCGCCCTCAGCCGATGACGAGCGCGCCACGACCGTCACCATCACCGACGCGGGCCGCGGCGTGCTCGCGGCCGTGTTCCCCGGGCACATCGAGACGCTGCAGGAGATGCTGTTCGCGACGCTCGACCGCGACGGCACACGGGAGCTGGAGCGTCTCCTGACACCCGTGGTGGATCACATGCGCGCGCTGCCGCCCCGATCGGCGGCGCGGCGGCGCGGCAGGAAGCAGTAGGAGCGGAGGCCGCTCAGGAGTCCATGCCGACGGCGGGCTCGCCGACGAACTGGTGCGCCTCGGAGGCGAGCTCCGGCCAGTCCTCCGCGTCGGCGATGCGAACCCAGGCGCCCTTCGGCTCCGATCGCCCGGCCGGGACCGCCTGGGCGACGCCACGCCCGACGAGGTCGTCGGCGCGCTCCTGCGGCAGGTCGACCGCCAGCTCGACGCCGTCGAGGTAGGCGAACAGCCTCCCCCGCACATGCAGGCCGGTCGCGGTCACCGAGACGTCGAGGTCGGGATCCTCCAGCAGCTGGGCTGCCAGCAGCTCGAACGCGGCGACGGGGCTGTCGGTCATGCGGGGGTCCTTTCGGCGGCGGTCGTGACTCCCCCATCCAACCGGAGGATGCGTCACGCCGCCAGGTGGAATGTGCTCGCGAACCGCCCGAGCAGGTCTCCCGGGCCGTGCAGCACCTCCACGACCCCCGTCTCGATGGCCCGCTCGGGCGCGAGTTCGCCGGACAGGAGGCGGCGGATGCCCGGACCGGTGGCGAACGCCAGGTCGGCGCGGGCCGGCACCGCCTCCGCCCGCACGACCTCGAGCGCCGGGCCGTCCACCGAGATGAGGAGGCCGGCACCGCCCGCGTCCCCGGCGGCCCCGGACCCGGCCCCGGACCCGGCCCCGAACCGCGCCGCGTACGCGGTAGCCGGCAGCTCCGCCGCCACCTGCGGGCGGAAGGCCGTGCGCAGCGCGATGGTCATCGCGTCGGGCGTGATGACCTGCGCCTCCCTCGGCTCCCCCAGCGCTTTGAAACCCCAGGCGCCGAGAGCGAGGATCACCGGCTCCAGCTCGCGGCCGTACGGCGTCAGCTCGTACACGATCACCCGCGAGCGCGGCGCCCGGCGGATGATTCCGGCCTCCTGCAGCTCCTTCAGCCGCGTCGCGAGGATGTTGCTCGGGATGCGCGGGAGGCCCTCGGCGAGCTCCCCGTACCGGCGCGGCCCGACCAGCAGGTCGCGGACGATGAGCAGCGCCCAGCGCTCGCCCACGAGCTCGAGGCCGCGGGCGATGCCGTCGTACTGCCCGTAGTCGCGTGCGACCATCCGGCCTCAGCCCTGCTGCTGATCGGCGTACGCCTCCGGGCCCTGCTGGGCGGCCTGCGGGTCCATCCAGCCGAACTCGAGGAGGTTGCCGTCGGGGTCGGCGAGCTGCCGCTGGTACATGAAGCCGTAGTCGGAGGCGGGGCGCTCCTCCACACCGCCGGCCTCGATCCCGCGGGCGACCGTGGCGTCGACCTCCTCGCGGCTGGGCGAGAACAGCGCCACCGCGACCGAGACGGTCTGCGACGGCTCGCCGATCGGCCGGTCGGAGAAGGTCTGGAAGTACTCGCGGGTGACGAGCATGAAGAAGTTGTGGTCCTCCTCCACGACGACGCAGGCGGCGTTGTGGTCGGTGAAGAGCGGGTTGATGGTGTAGCCGAGCGCCTCGTAGAACGCCTTCGAGCGCTCCAGGTCGGTCACCGGCAGGTTGACGAACATCATGGACATCGTGAGTCTCCTCGTGTCGTTCGGTTGATGCGGCCGATACTTGCAAAAAACAAGTGGTCGCGTCAAGACCCCCGCTGCACGAGATCCGGAACAGCGGACGACGCCTCGCCCGCATCCTCCCGCCGCCGCACCAGCCAGATCGCGTCGCGCCCGAACGACTCCACGAGCAGCAGCAGCGCGACAGCGACGAGCACTGCATCGATCCCCGGCAGGAGGCGCGAGACCGCCACGGCGAGCGCGATGCCGGCGAACGCCGTCACGACCTTGCGCCAGTAGCGGCGCGGGAGCGTCCGCCGGAACCACGGCAGCAGCAGCCCGACCGCGACGAAGGCGTAGCGCAGCAGCCCGATCGCCAGCACCCACACCCCCAGCGCCGGGGCGACCGCGACCCCGAGGACCAGCAGGAGGAACGCATCCACCTCCATGTCGAACCGGGCGCCCAGCTCCGTGACGCTGTGCGTGCGCCGCGCAACCCAGCCGTCGACCGCGTCGAGCGCGAGCGCGGGGACGACCAGCGCCACGACCGGCGCGAGCGGCACCTCCCCCACGAAGGACCCCGCGACGAGGCCCGTGATCGCGCCGACCAGCACGGTGCGGATGCTCGTCACGACGTTCGCCGCGCCGAACCGCACCATGCCACGGCGGCGATACCCTCGCGCGACCAGGGCCGCCGCGACCACGAGGACGACGGCCGTCACCAGCCACGCGAGCGGCGGCAGGGCGACCGGCCACCCGGCGACGGCCTCCAGTTGAACCCTTTGCATCTGCCCCTCGTGTCCTGAGTACGGCACCCTGAGCGTTAACACGCTCCAGCGCCGCCGATGGTTCAGCGGCGCCGACGGTTCAGCGGCGCCGATGCTCCGGCACCGGCGAGGAGGGAGGACAGCGTGCGCGAGGCCACCGCCTTCTGGGTCGAGGAGCCCGGCGCCGGCGCCCTCCGCCAGGAGGCGCTGGGCGGCCCCGGAGACGGGGAGGTGCTCGTCCGCACCCTGTGGAGCGGCGTCAGCCGCGGCACCGAGGCGACGGTGTTCGCCGGGCGCGTGCCCGCGAGCGAGCACGAGCGCATGCGCGCACCGTTCCAGGAGGGCGGGTTCCCCGGCCCCGTGAAGTACGGCTACCTCAATGTCGGCGTCGTCGAGGAGGGGCCGGAGGAGCTGGCCGGCCGCACGGTGTTCACGCTATACCCGCACCAGTCCGCGTTCGTCGTTCCGGCCTCCGCGGTGGTGCCGGTGCCCGACGGCGTCCCCGCGCGACGGGCCGTGCTCGCGGGCGCCGTCGAGACCGCCGTCAACGTGCTGTGGGATGCGGCCCCGCTTCTCGGCGACCGGGTCTCGGTCGTCGGCGGCGGCATGATCGGCTGCTGCGTCGCACGGCTCGCAGGCGGCCTCCCCGGCGCCCAGGTGACGCTGGTCGACACCGAGCCCGCGCGCGCAGCGGTCGCCGAACGGCTGGGCGTCGCCTTCGCCACGCCCGCCGAGGCTCCGCGCGACGCCGACCTCGTCATCCACACCAGCGGGTCGGCGGCGGGGCTGCGGCTCGCGCTCGAGACGGTCGTCACCGAGGGGGTCGTAGTCGACGCCTCCTGGTACGGCGACCGTGAGGTCGGCCTGCCGCTCGGCGCGGACTTCCACTCCCGGCGGCTCACGATCCGGTCGAGCCAGGTCGGCGCCGTCGCGCCGGCCCGCCGCGACCGCCGCACGACGACGGACCGGCTGACGCTCGCGCTGCGGCTCCTGGCCGATCCGGCCTTCGACGCGCTGCTCACCGGCGCGTCCTCGTGGCGCGAGCTGCCCCGGGTGCTCGCCCGCCTCGCCGCGGGGCCGGGCCAGGAGCTCTGCCACACGATCGACTGGAGGGACGCCTGATGCCGTACACCGTCACCGTCCGCGACCACATGATGGTCGCGCACAGCTTCACCGGCGAGGGCTTCGGGCCGGCGCAGCGGCTGCACGGCGCGACCTTCGTGGTGGACGCGACCTTCGGCGCCGACGAGCTCGACGCCGACGGGGTCGTGATCGACATCGGCCGCGCCTCCGCCGCCCTCGCCGAGATCACGGGCGCCCTGACCTACCGCAACCTGGACGACGATCCCGCGTTCGCCGGGGTGAACACGACCACGGAGGTGCTCTGCCGCGCGATCGCCGACCGGCTCGCCGACGCTGCCGCCGCGGGCGCGCTCGGCGACGTCTCCGCGGTCACCTCCATCGCCGTCACCCTGCACGAGTCGCATATCGCGTGGGCGAGCTACACGAGGTCGTTGTGACGGCCGGGTGGCTCGCCTTCGTCGTCCCCGAGGGGATCGACGACCCGGCCCGCGTCAGCGGCGGCAACATGTACGACCGGCGCGTCCGCGACGGTCTGCGTGCGGACGGGTGGGAGGTGCGGATGGCGGCCGTCGCGGTAGCCGACTCCGACGCCACGGCGCGCGCGCTCGCCGCTCTGCCGGACGACGCGCTCGTGCTGATAGACGGCCTCCTCGTCCCTCGCGCGGCCGGCGCCCTCTCGCTGCACGCGCCTCGGCTGCGGGAGGTCGTGCTCGCGCACCAGGCGCTCCACCGCCCCGACGACGCCCTCCTGGCCGCCGTCCGCTCCGCGCGCCGGGTGATCGCGACCAGCGCCTGGACGCGCTCCGAACTGGTGGAGCAGGACGCCGCCGACCCGCACCGGATCGTGGTCGCGCGCCCCGGGACCGACCCGGCCCCCGTGACCACCCCCTCCCCCGACGGCGGCCGGCTGCTCTGCGTCGCCGCGGTCGCCCCGCACAAGGGCCACGACCTCCTGGTGCGCGCCCTCGCCGGATCGGCCGCCATTTCCGGCTGGACCTGCACGATCGCCGGTTCGCTGGAGGTCGACCCCGGCTTCGCTGCGGCGCTCGCGGCGATCGTCGAGTCGACCGGGCTCGCCGGCCGGGTGTCGTTCGCCGGCGTGCTCACCGGGCAGGCGCTCGAGGAGGCGTACGGGGGAACCGACCTGCTCGTGCACCCGTCGCGCACCGAGAGCTACGGGATGGCCGTCGCCGACGCGCTCGCGCACGGCGTCCCCGTGCTGGCGACGGGCGTCGGCGGGATCCCCGAGGCGATCAGCCGTCCGGAGGCGGCGATGATCGTGCCGCCGGACGATCCGTGGGCGCTCCAGGTCGCGCTGCGGCGCTGGTGGGCGAGCCCCGCTCTGCGGGAGGAGCTGCGGGCGGGCGCCCTCGCGGCCCGCGCCGAGGCACGGTCGTGGGCGGCGACCACGGCGGCCGTCGCGCACGCGCTGGCGGAAGCGGCGGGCGACGACGCGCCTGCGGAAGCACGAGCCGCCCCTCCCACCCGCGACGGTCACCGCGCGAGCCGGACGGCGGCCGGCCGATGAGCGAGATCCTCGAGGTCAGCGGGGACTGGCTGCAGCTGCGCGAGGCGGAGGACGCCCGCGCCCGTTCCCACGCGCTCGCCGACGCCCTCCCCGCCCTGCTCCCCGCCGGGCCGCTGACCGTGCACGACCTCGGCAGCGGCACCGGCTCGATGATGCGCTGGCTCGCGCCCCTCCTCCCCGGGCCGCAGACGTGGGTCCTGCACGACTGGAACGCACGGCTCACGGCCCACGCGGCCGTCGGAGCGCCGCCGCGCGACCGGGACGGCAGGCCGGTGCGGATCCGCGCGCGGGAGGGCGAGCTGAGCAGGCTCGGCGCCGCCGACCTGCGGGGCGCGTCGCTGGTCACCGCGTCCGCGCTCCTCGACGTGCTGACCGCGCGGGAGGCGCACGCCATCGTCGACGCGTGCGTCGCGGTCGGCGCGCCCGCGCTCCTCCCGCTCACCGTGACCGGCGATGTGGAGCTGCGGCCGTGGGACGCGCGCGCCATCCGCTACGCGCGCGCCTTCAACGCCCATCAGCGGCGGGAGGTGCACGGTCGGCAGCTGCTCGGCCGGTTCGGGGCGCCGATCGTGGAGGGCCTGTTCGCGCGGGCGGGCTGGCGCACCCGCCGCGCTCTGACCACCTGGCTGCTCGACGCCGCCGATCCGCGGCTGCTCGCCGAATGGCTCGACGGCTGGATCGATGCGGCGCAGGAGCAGGCGCCCGAGCTGCGCGGGCACGGGCCCCACGACCCCGGGTCGTGGCCCCACCGCGACTACCGGCGGCTGCGGCACGCGCAGCTGTCCCGCGGCGAGCTCTCCGCGGTGGTCTACCACCTCGACGTGCTGGGGTGGCCGCGGTGACCCTCCGGATGCACGCGCCCCGGCCGGCCGCGGTCGCCCGGATGCGGGAGGTCGCCGCCTCCCGCTGGTTCCGCCCGGTCGTGCGCGTGGCACTCGGGGCGGTGGTGCTCGCCGCCGTGGTCGCCCACGTCGGCGCGGCGCCGTTCATCGCGGGACTAGCCGCGCTCGATGCATCAGCCCTGGGAGCGGCGGTCGCGCTCACGGCGCTGGCGACCGCCGCGGCGGCCTGGCGCTGGAGCGTCGTCTCCCGCGCCCTCGGCGTACCGCTGCCGTGGAGGTCGGCGGTCGGCATGTACTACCGCTCGCAGTTCCTCAACTCGGTGCTGCCCGGCGGCGTCGTCGGCGACGTGCGGCGGGCCGCCGACCACGGCCGCAGTGTGGACCAGCGCGGGCCGGCGGCGCGGGCCGTCGTGATCGAGCGCGGGGTCGGGCAGGTCGTGCAGCTGCTGCTCGCGGTGCCCATCCTGGTCATCGGCGGGATG
>NZ_JBPGXM010000127.1:0-10538 GCF_056755495.1 Leifsonia sp. KNZ12-8B | reverse complement strand
AGATGTGTATAAGAGACAGGTACTGGGGCGGCCCGTCCACGTACAGCGAGGAGCGCGGCCACCCGCGGCTGCGCATGCGCCACAACCCCTTCAGGGTGAACCCAGACGCGCGCGACCGCTGGCTGGCCCACATGCGCGCCGCCGTCGACGAGCTGGGGCTCCCTCCGCTGCAGGAGGAGACGCTCTGGAGCTACCTGGAGCGCGCCGCGTTCGCTATGGTCAACACATTCGAGGAGTGATCCTCCGCCGCGTCCCGCGCGGCGTCCGACGTGCCGAAGGAGACACGCCATGACCACCGAACCGGATGCCATCGTCGTGGGAGCGGGCCTCGCCGGCCTCGTCGCCGCCAGCGAGCTGCTCGACGCCGGGCGCACCGTGACGATCGTCGAGCAGGAGCCGGCGGCCTCCCTCGGCGGACAGGCGTGGTGGTCGTTCGGCGGCCTGTTCCTGGTCGACTCGCCCGAGCAGCGGCGGATGGGCGTGCACGACTCGCTCGCGCTGGCGCGGCAGGACTGGTTCGGCTCGGCCGGGTTCGACCGCGACGAGGACCACTGGCCGCGGCGCTGGGCGGAGGCGTACCTCCAGTTCGCCGCCGGTGAGAAGCGGGCCTGGCTGCACGAGAAGGGCGTCCGCTTCTTCCCCGTCGTCGGCTGGGCCGAGCGCGGCGCGGGCGCCGCGAGCGGGCACGGCAACTCGGTGCCGCGGTTCCACATCGTCTGGGGCACCGGTCCGGGCGTGCTGCAGCCGTTCATCCACCGCGTGCAGGCGGCCGCCGCCTCCGGCCGCGCACGGCTGCTGCACCGGCACCGCGTCGACGAGCTGATCGTCGAGGATGGCCGGGTGACCGGCGTGCGCGGCGCCGTGCTGGCCGCGGACACCGCGCGGCGCGGAGCCCCCAGCAACCGGGAGGTCGTGCGCGACTTCGAGCTGCGCGCCCCGGCGGTCATCGTGGCGAGCGGCGGCATCGGCGGCAACCATGACCTCGTCCGCGCCGCCTGGCCGGAGCGGCTCGGGACGCCTCCGGCCGAGATGCTCTCCGGCGTTCCCGCGCACGTCGACGGCCGCATGCTCGGCATCGCGGCGGACGCGGGCGCCCGGCTCATCAACGGCGACCGGATGTGGCACTACACCGAGGGCATCGAGAACTACGATCCGGTGTGGGCGCAGCACGGCATCCGCATCCTCCCCGGCCCGTCGTCGCTCTGGCTCGACGCCCACGGCAACCGGCTTCCGGCGCCCCTCTACCCCGGGTTCGACACGCTCGGCACGCTCGAGCACCTGCGGTGCACCGGCTCGGACTACAGCTGGTTCGTGCTCACGCAGAAGATCATCGAGAAGGAGTTCGCCCTCTCCGGCAGCGAGCAGAACCCGGACCTCACCGGGAAGGACGTCCGGATGCTCGCCCAGCGGCTCTCGCCCGGCGCACCCGCCCCGGTCGAGGCGTTCAAGCAGCAGGGCGCGGACTTCGTCGTCGCCGACACCCTCGACGAACTGCTCGCCGGGATGCAGGCGCTGAGCGACGTGCCGCTCGACACGGTGCTGGTCGCCCGGCACGTCCACGAGCGCGACCGGCAGCTCGACAACGACTTCGGCAAGGATCTGCAGCTCGCCGCCATCCGCGCCGCGCGCGCCTACCGCGGCGACAAGCTCATCCGCGTGGCGAGCCCGCACAAGCTGACCGACCCGAAGGCGGGTCCGCTGATCGCCGTCAAGCTGCACATCCTCACGCGCAAGAGCCTCGGCGGCATCGAGACCGACCTCGACGCGCGGGCGCTCGGCGCCGACGGCCGCCCGATCCCAGGCCTCTACGCGGCCGGCGAGGCCAGCGGGTTCGGCGGGGGCGGTGTGCACGGCTACCGCTCGCTGGAGGGCACGTTCCTCGGCGGCTGCCTGTTCTCCGGCCGCCAGGCCGGCCGGGCGGCCGCGCGCGAAACCTCGGCGACCGGAGTCAGCGGCGCAGCGTCCAGGCCTGACGCCGGATGAGCGTGTGGCCGCGGCGCGTCGTCATGCGCGTCCACGGCCCGGTCTCGTGCAGCGTGACGGGCTCCGTCGGGTCGAGGAAGCCGAGGCTCTCCGCGGCGAACGCCGCCCCGGCCGGGACCCACTCCAGGCCCTCGATCGGCCGGCCCCAGACCTCCGCGCGCACCCGCTGGACCAGCTGCTCCCCGAGGCCGTCCGGCACCGCCTCGGCGACCTCCGCGATCCCGGCCTTCGCGGTGGCGGCGAGGAGGTCGTAGCCGGCCTCCCCGACCTTGCGCCAGCCTCCGCGCGGCGGCGAGATCCCGGCCCAGGTCACGGTCGACACCTCGAGCGGGAGGCGGACCTCCACCGGGCCGGCGGCGGCCGTCTCGGACGTCTCCGTGCCTGCGCCCTCGGCCCCGGCCTCCGCCTGCTCGCGCACGCGGGCCAGGCGGTCGAGCAGGGAGCGGATCGGCACCACGGCGTCGAACGTCACGTCGGCGCCGGTGGCGAAGGTGCGCAGCCCCAGCACGGTCGGCGTCTGGTCGAGCAGACCGCGCGGATAGAGGATCGCCGTGTACACGGCGAGGACGCCCGATCCGGCGATCAGGCGCACCGAACCCTCCTCGACACGGGCCGCCCTCGACAGATAGGTCTGCAGATCGGCGACGGCGAGGGGGTCCACGAGAGAAAACGACTGGCTCATCTGCTCTCTAAACTACTAGAGACGACGGACGGAGACACTGTGACCGAGCCCCTGGCTTCCCTTCTCACCGCGCTCGATCTCACGGACACCGGCGCCCGCACCAGCGAGGACATCTTCACCGGGCCCTCCCAGTGGATGCCGCTGGGCCGCGTGTTCGGCGGCCAGGTGCTCGCGCAGTCGATCGTCGCGGCGACCAGGACGGTGGCGGAGGACCGCAGCATCCACTCTATGCACGGCTACTTCCTGAGGCCGGGCGACGTGAACCTGCCGATCACGTTCTCGGTCGACCGCATCCACGACGGCCGCTCGTTCTCGACCAGGCGCACGCAGGCGTACCAGAACGGCCTCCCCATCCTGTCGATGATCGCGTCGTACCAGACCGAGGACGAGGGCGTGGAGCACCAGGTGCCGATGCCGGAGGGGCTGCCCGACCCGGAGACGCTGCCGAACACGGCGGCCGTGCTGGCGGACGTCGCCCACCCGGTCGCGCAGTACTGGGCCGGCGAGCGGCCGTTCGACATCCGGCACGTCACCTCGCCGGTGTACGTCTCGGTCGAGGGCGAGCAGGTCGCTCACCAGGCCGTGTGGTTCCGGACGCTCGGCGAGCTGCCGGACGACCCCGGCCTCCATCGCGCCGCTCTCGCCTACGCCAGCGACTACACGATCATGGAGTCGATCATGCGCCGGCACGGCGTCGCCTGGGCGACCCCCGGGCTGCGCGCGGCGAGCCTCGACCACGCGATGTGGTGGCACCGACAGGCCCGCGCGGACGAGTGGCTGCTCTACGTGCAGGAGTCCCCCACCGCGCAGGGCGGCCGCGGCCTGGCCCTGGGCCGGATCTACAGCCGCGACGGCCGCCTGGTGGCGAGCGTCGCGCAGGAGGCGATGATCCGCGTCCCGACCTGAGCGCGCTGATCGCGGAGCGCGCGCCGGTCGCCGAGAGCGCTGGTCAGTCGAAGGTCGTGCGCAGCAGGACGGTGCCGTCGCCCGCGGTGCGGATGTCGACCGCGGCGATGTCGGCGATCGGGACGCTCGTCGTCGCGGTGGGCCACGCGGTGGTTCCCTCTGCGGCGGTCCACGTCGAGATCTCCGTCTGGCGACCTTCGCGGTCGGTGACCACCATCGCGTAGGTCCACGCGGCGTGATAGCCCTCGTCGTCGCCGACGTGCGCATACCGGCAGCGCGACTCGATGCGCGTGCCCCAGGGCTCGGCGGTGAGCCGCAGGTCGGCGCTGACCGCGCTCGGCTCCACCTGCTGCATCGTCACCCGGCCGGCCTCGTCCTGCGGCTGCGGGAGGACCGCCGGCAGGACGAACGCGAGCACTCCGACCAGCACCGCGGCCGCGGCGGCGGAGAGCCCGGCGACGAGCCAGCGCGTACGCGAGCGGCGACGGCGCGCACGGTGCAGCAGCGACGGGAGGACGGTGTCGGACGGTCCCTCTGGAGCAGGCGCGGCGCCCGGGAGCGCACCGCCGGCATCCCCGAGCAGCGCCATCGCCTGGTCACGCGGCACGCGGCTGAGGAGCCCCGGCATCCCGGCGAGCTCCCCGACGGCGGTGGAGCAGCGGTCGCAGGCGCGCAGGTGCTCTTCGTACTCCCGCCGCTCGGCCGGCGCGAGGGCGCCGAGGACGTAGGCGGCGTCCCAGGTCGCGTACTCGTCGTGCGTGGTCATCGCTCGGTCACTCCTCTCTCCTGCAGGGCGAGCCGCAGGGCCCGCAGACCGTAGTGGAGGCGCGACTTCACCGTGCCCTCCGGGATCTGCAGCTCCCGGGCGATCTCGCCGACGGACCGGCCGCCGTAGTAGGCGTGGACGATCACGGCCCGGTGTTCGACGGACAGCTCGGAGAGCGCGTCGCTCACCAGCCACGCGTCGAGGACGGCGTCGGTCTCGCTGTCGGCGGCGGCGCGCTCCGGGAGCGTGTCCGTGCCGAACTCGTGGAGGTTGCGGGCGCTGCGCTTGTCGTCGATGACGAGGTTGCGTGCCACCGTGTACAGCCACGCCCGCGCCGACTGCTGGGACTGGTCGAGGACGGCCGGCTTGCGCCAGGCGCGCAGCAGCGTCTCCTGCACGATGTCGTCGGCCATCGCCCGGTCGCCGGTGAGGTGCACGACGTAGCGCCACAGGGCCGGCGCGTGCTGATCGTGCAGCTCGCGCAGCAGGCGCGCGTCCTCATCCGGCATGGTCACCTCCATCGTTGACACGAGACGGCGGCCGGAGAAGTTCACCGGAGATGAACCGCTCGCGCCCGGACGCCGTGTTTAGGTAGGAGAACGCTACGCCGACCGGGAGGATCCCAGCATGTCCGACGCAACGCCCCTGACCCGCCGCACCCTCGTCCAGCTCGGCGGTGCCGCCGCCGCCGGCACCGGCGCCCTGCTGCTCGCCGCCTGCACATCCGGCGGCGCGAGCGGCGCCGACGCGCAGCCGAGCGCCGGAGAGTCGACCACCGTCTCGCTCGCGTCGATCCCCGTCGGGGGCGCGGTGTCCGCCTCGATCGGGTCGGCTCCCGTGGTCGTGGCGCAGCCGACCGCGGGGAAGGTGGTCGCCTTCAGCGCGGTGTGCACGCACGCGGGCTGCACGGTCGCCCCGAAGGACAAGGAGTTCGACTGCCCGTGCCACGGCTCGAAGTTCGACGCCGCCACCGGCGACGTGATCAACGGCCCGGCGCGCGACCCGCTGCCGCAGCTGAAGACCGCCGTCGACGGCGACACCGTCACGATCAGCGCCTAGGCGGAGCTCAGCCCCGTTTCGTGAACTGGACGGGCTCGTCCAGGTACGGGGTCCATGCCTCGCGCTCGCGGTCGTTGATGCGTCGCGGACGCTCGCTGGCCGCGTCCACGAGCACGATGGTCGTCGCCGCCCGCGAGTACAGCGTGCGCGGCTCTGCGCCCTCGGGCGACCAGACTTCGTAGCAGACCTCGAGGCTGGCGCCGCCGAGCCTCCCGAGCCACAGCTGCACGTCGAGCGGCTGCCGCAGGTACGGGATGGGCGCCAGATACTCGATCTCCTGCCGCGCGATCAGCGTCAGCGTGTCGGCGCCCGGCCGGCCGTCGAGGACGGCGGTCGAGCCGCCGACGGCCTGGCCGCTGCCCTGGTCCGTGGCGCTGCCCTGGTCCGTGGCGTCGGTCACCCAGAACGCCTCGATGCGCGCCTCCTCGAGGAGGCGCAGCATCTCGGCGTTGTTGACGTGACCGTACGCGTCGAGGTCGCTCCAGCGGAGCTTGATCGGCACGTGGAGTCGCATGACGGCCTAGTCGCGGGTGAGCTTGCGGTACGTGGACCGGCTCGGCTTGGCGGCCTCGGGTCCGAGGCGCTGGATCTTGTTCTCCTCGTACGCCTCGAAGTTGCCCTCGAACCAGTACCAGTTCGCCGGGTCCTCGTCGGTGCCCTCGTACGCGAGGATGTGCGTCGCGATCCGGTCGAGGAACCACCGGTCGTGGGTGATCACGACGGCGCAGCCCGGGAACTCCAGCAGGGCGTTCTCGAGGCTGGACAGGGTCTCGACGTCGAGGTCGTTGGTCGGCTCGTCGAGCAGCAGGAGGTTGCCGCCCTGCTTGAGCGTCAGCGCCAGGTTGAGGCGGTTGCGCTCACCACCGGAGAGCACGCCGGCCTTCTTCTGCTGGTCGGGACCCTTGAAGCCGAAGGTCGACACGTAGGCGCGCGACGGCACCTCGGTCTTGCCGACCTGGATGTAGTCGAGCCCGTCGGACACGACCTCCCACACGTTCTTGTTCGGGTCGATGCCGCCGCGGGTCTGGTCGACGTACGAGATCTGCACGGTCTCGCCGACCTTCAGGTCGCCGCCGTCCAGCGGCTCCAGACCGACGATCGTCTTGAACAGGGTCGTCTTGCCGACGCCGTTCGGCCCGATCACGCCGACGATGCCGTTGCGCGGGAGGGTGAACGTCAGCCCGTCGATGAGCTTGCGGTCGCCGAAGCCCTTCTCGAGGTTCTTCGCGTCGATCACGACCTGGCCGAGGCGCGGCCCCGGCGGGATCTGGATCTCCTCGAAGTCGAGCTTCCTGGTGCGCTCGGCCTCGGCCGCCATCTCCTCGTAGCGGGCCAGACGCGCCTTGGACTTGGCCTGGCGCCCCTTGGCGTTGCTGCGGACCCAGTCGAGCTCCTCGGAGAGGCGCTTGGCGAGCTTCGCGTCCTTCTTGCCCTGGACCTCGAGGCGCTCACGCTTCTTCTCGAGGTAGGTCGAGTAGTTGCCCTCGTACGGGTAGAGGTGACCGCGGTCGACCTCGGCGATCCACTCGGCCACGTGGTCGAGGAAGTACCGGTCGTGGGTGACGGCGAGCACGGCGCCGTGGTACTTGGCGAGGTGCTGCTCCAGCCACTGCACGCTCTCGGCGTCGAGGTGGTTGGTGGGCTCGTCGAGGAGCAGGAGGTCGGGCTTCTGCAGCAGCAGGCGGCACAGCGCGACGCGGCGCTTCTCACCGCCGGAGAGCGTGTTGACCGGCCAGTCCCCCGGCGGGCAGCGCAGCGCGTCCATCGCCTGCTCCAGCTGGGAGTCGAGGTCCCACGCGTCGGCGGCGTCGATCTGCTCCTGCAGCGTCCCCATCTCCGCGAGCAGCGTGTCGAAGTCGGCGTCCGGGTCGGCGAGGAGGCCGGAGATCTCGTTGAAGCGGTCGACCTTCTGCTTGATGTCGCCGACGCCCTCCTGAACGTTCTCGAGCACGGTCTTGTTCTCGTCGAGCTGCGGCTCCTGCATGAGGATGCCGACGGAGTACCCCGGCGTGAGCTTCGCCTCGCCGTTGGAGGGCTGGTCGAGCCCGGCCATGATCTTCAGGATGGTGGACTTACCGGCGCCGTTGGGCCCCACGACGCCGATCTTGGCGCCCGGAAGGAACGCCATCGTCACGTCGTCGAGGATCACCTTGTCGCCGACCGCCTTGCGGGCGCGCACCATCGAGTAAATGTATTCGGCCACTCTTCTCCCTGGAGTCTGTGTTGCGGGGCCGGCCACGGGTCGCGGAAGGCGCGCCCGGCCGCGTGAGGCCCCGTACGAGGATACCGGCTGCGCCTGCGGGCCGGGTCGGTGAGCGCCCAGACCGGTTGCGCCGTCGGCGAAGCGGCGCGGTCGCCGGGAGGACGGGGCCGGATCGGACCGGCCTGATCGGACCGGACCGGACCGGACCGCTACCAGTCGATCGCGCGCGTCTGCCCGATCAGGCAGCCGCCGGTCGCCAGCACCGGCGTCACCATGCTGCTGTACCCGCCGGCGTCGGCGCCGTTCTGCCCGATGAGGCAGCCGTCGCCCAGCTTGACCGAGAACTGGATGCTGTTCGCCTTCAGCCCGATCGTGGTCGTGTCGACCGTCACCTGCATGTCGGCTTTGGCGAACCCGGCGGCGACGAGCGCGTCGATGAAGTCGCGCCCCTTCGCGTCGGGGTTCGCCGCGAGCGTCGCCCGGTTGACCTGGTCGAAGTAGGCGAGGTTCTGCTGCGCCGTCCCGCCCGGCACGAGCTCGGCGGTCGTTGGCGCCGGCGTCGCCCCGTTGGTTGCGGTCGCGGACGCGGTGGAACCGGAGCTCGCGGGCGCCGGCTTCGCACCGCCGACGCACCCGGTCAGCGCCAGGACCGCGGCGATCCCCACGGCGCCGACGACGACGGCACCCGCAGCCCGGCGACCTCCGCGCGGCACGGACGTGCGGGTGAGGTCGGGAGACGAGGCGGGAGACGAGTCGGGAGACGAGACGGGAGACGAGTCGGGGCGTCGGGCGGGGCGGCGGCTCATATCTCGCATTCTAGGGGCCGCGGCTGACCGTCCGCCGACCGCGATCGGCCGAGGAGAGGTCGCGCCCGATCCCCTCCGCCTCGATCTCCGCGGTGACCCCGCGCTGCTCGCCCTCCCACTCGCGGATGCACAGCCTCCCGGCCACCAGCACGCGGTCCCCCTTCTCGAGACCGTTCGCGGCATGCACGGCGAGCCCGCGGAACGCGCTCACGGTGTACCAGTTGCCGTCGACCTCCTCCCAGGCCCGTTTCTCACGGTCGTAGCGGCGGCGGCGCGTGACCAGCCGGAAGCTGGTGATCGGCAGCCCGCCCTCGGTCACGACGTGCCGGGGCGCGGTCGCGATAGTGCCGCGCACGGCGACGGTGTCGGTCATGGTGTCCCCCTCTCGGCGCCCGCGGGACGGGGCGTTCCTCCAGCCTCGCGGCCGGAGCGCGGCCGCGGGCGCGGCGACCACGAATCTGTGGAGAGGTCGCCCGCTATGCCCTGTTGTGGAGGGATCCGCGCCTTGCCGTGTCACCCGGCTCGCACAATCGCATCGCCTGCGAGGACCTTCCCTGACCATCGCAGAGCGACGCGCTACGCCGCGATCACATACTCCGCGTACGACGCCCGGATCTTGTTCACCTTCGGCACCGCCACCGCCATGCAGTAGCCCTGGCCGGGGTTCTTCGCGAAGAAGTCCTGGTGATACTCCTCGGCGCGGTAGAAGGGGCCGAGCGGTTCGAGGGTCGTGACGATGCCGCCGTCCCAGTACTCGGACGCGCGGTCGCGGGCCGCCTCGAACAGCTCGCGCTGCTCCTCGCCGTCGTAGAACATCGCCGACCGGTACTGGGTGCCGACGTCGGCGCCCTGCCGGTTGAGCTGCCGCGGGTCGTGGAGGGTGAAGAACACGTCGAGGATCACGCTCGGCGGGATGACCTCCGGGTCGAAGGTGACGGCGACGGCCTCCGCGTGACCGGTGCGGCCGGTGCACACCTCCTCGTAAGACGGGTCGACCGCGGTGCCCCCGGTGTAGCCGGACACCACGTCCTGCACCCCGCGGAGCACCCGGTACACCGCATCCAGGCACCAGAAGCACCCGCCGGCCAGCACGAAAGTCTGCATGGGAACGTCCTCCATCCGCTCGTCCTCCCATTCTGCTACGGCGATTCGGACGACACAGCGCGGAGGCTCCGGGGAGGGTGCCCGGCCCGCCGCTACCATCGGCGGCATGCAGTGGTGGAATGACTTCGTCGATTGGCTCACGTCGCCGGCCGCACAGCCGGCGCTCTTCAACGCGGCGGTCCTCGCGGTCGCCGTCATCGTCTCCGGGCTGCTCGCAGCGTGGATCGCCCGCGGCGCCCTCCGCGGCCTGCTCAAGCGGACCGACCGGCAGCAGAAGGCGTCGGCGATCGCCGCCCTCGTCGATGCCGCCACCGAGGCCTCGGTGTGGAACTCGCTCACCCCGGCCGAACAGGTGCTCTCGGACCGCGCGGTCGGCCAGGCCGACATCCTGGTCCGGCTGCTCCCGATCAAGGGTGCCGGAATCGCCGCGAACTGGGCCGGCCACCAGCTGGCCGAGATGAAGCGCGCGTCGGCGACCTTCGGCTACCAGCTCGACCCGGCGATCTCGGAGTTCCGCGACCGGCTCATCGAGTGGCAGAACAACCCCCGCCGCGCCCGCAAGATCTTCCAGAACGACCTCGAGCGCTGGCGGTTCGAGAACACGGACGGCGAACGCGCCCTGATCGCCCAGCAGGACGCCTGGGTCGCGCAGCAGCACCACGACCAGTTCGCGCAGAGCGGCCCGTCCGCAGCGGCGCAGTCGGCGGCCGCCCAGAATGCCGCGACTCAGACCGCGGCTGCGGCCCCGGCCCCGCAGGCCGCCGCTCCCGGTCAGGACCTCCCGACCGCCGCCTTCACGGCCGCGCCCGCCGGTGAGGGCGACGGCTCCGACACCGCGCCGACCACCCGCCTCGGCCAGCCCGCCTGAGGCCGACCAACACCAACCACCGAGACACTCCACCCGAACACGCGGAAGGGGGGGGCGGCGCCCCCCCCCCCCCCCCCGGGGGGGGGGGGGGGGGGGGGGGGGGGGGGGGTGGGTATTTAGCCCCCCCCGGGGCCCCCCCCGGGGAGAAAAGACCCGGGGCC
>NZ_JBPGXM010000126.1:0-10907 GCF_056755495.1 Leifsonia sp. KNZ12-8B | reverse complement strand
CCCCCCCCCCCCCCCCCCCCCCCCCCCCCCCCCCCCCCTTTTTTTTTTCACAGATGTGTATAAGAGACAGGGCAGCCCTCCTCGCGGATCGACCCCTCCCCGCGGCGCACCCCGGTGGCTATCCTCGGCCCCGTCGGAGCACGCAACGCCCCGGCGAGGGGGTGGATGCCATGGCCAGGGCGTTGTTCTGGGTCGCCGTCGTGCTCACAGCGGTGAGCGTCGTCGCGTTCGTCGCGACGCTGGTGGATCCCGAGTGGATCGAGGCGGTCTTCCGCGTCGACCCGGACGAGGGCAGCGGGGAGGCGGAGCGCGGCGTCGCCCTCTGGGTCGCCGGTGCCGCCGCCGTCGTGTTCGCCGTCTTCGCGATCGTCAGCGGACGCATCGCGCGGCGCAGGGAGGTGTCGTCATGAACGAGGCGGAGGAGCGCAAGATCCTGCGCGGCAGGGGGCTCGAGCCGAGCACCCACGAGCCGAAGCTGCTGCCGAAGCCGCGCCGGCGGCTGGCCGAGCGAGGGCTGGACGAACGCGTCCAGCGGCGGGGCATCCCCGACGTGCCCGGGGAGCCGGTCGAGCAGTCGGCGCCGACCGAGCCCTCCCCCACCGGGCCGGGCGAGCGTGGGGAGGTCGTGTTCGAGACCTACACGCCCGTCACCCCGCCGCGGGGCGTGCTGCAGCCTCCCGACCCCACCGGCGCCGACGGCGACAGGGACGTCGTGCTGATGCTCGGCAACTCGTACCTGTCGGTGTCGACCGACGGCGGCGGCAGCTTCACCGACGTCGATCCGACCACCTTCCTCCCGGCCGCGGTGGGCCGCGCCGTCGACCAGGTGATGATCTACGTGCCGCACCGCTCGCTGTTCGCCTGGATGATGCAGCACGGGACGGACGGCTCGGGCGACGGCACGTTCCGGCTGGCCGTCGCCACCGCGGCCGACGTCGCCGCCGACGTGACGACGGCCTGGAGAGTGTGGGACTTCACCTCGGCGATGTTCGACGCCCCGAAGACCCCCACCGACCGGCAGGACCTCGCCTTCGACGAGTCGCACCTCTACCTGACGACGAACCTCGTCGGGAAGGGCCGCGTGGTGATCTCCCTCAGCCTCCAGGAGCTGGCGGCGGGAGGGTCCCTCGGCTACGGCTACACCGATCCGCTCGACGCCATGTACCAGTTCTCGTGCCTGTCGCAGCAGAACCGGCTCGACGTGTACTGCGTGGCGATCAAGGACTCGGCGACGCTGCAGGCCATGTTCTTCGACGACGGCGCTGGGGTCTACTCGTTCCACGACGTGACCGTCGGCTCGTTCCCGACGGCCATCGACCTGTCGTCGAAGGACCCCGACGGCGTCGACTGGCTCACGCGCGGGGTGGCCAACGTGTCGGCCTCGGTCGTGCGCGGCGACGACCTCTGGGTCGCGTGGGATGCGGCGGCCAGCGCGAGCGGGGACTCCCCCCGCTTCCCCAACGCGCACGTGCGCCTGGCCCGGGTCGATCGCACCTCCTGGACCCGGCTGGAGGAGCGGCAGGTGTGGAACGACGACTACGCCTTCGCGTACGGCTGCCTCGCCGTCGGGCCGGGCGGCGACGTCGGCTACGGCGTGGCGGTCGGCGGCAGCAGCGACTACCCGAACTCGTGCTTCGGCATCCTCGGCGACTTCGTCGTCTACTTCCGCGACACCTCGACCGCCACGGCCGGCGCGGGCAGCGAGCCGCGCTGGGGCGACTACATCACCGTGCGGCCGTCCGAGCGCGACGAGCGCCGGTTCGCGGCGTTCGGCTACTTCACGGTGAAGGCGACGGGAGGCGGAGAGACGCAGAGCCCGTACTTCCTGTCCTACGGCAGGCCCTGATCCATCTTCCGGGCGGCCGGCCACACGTAGGGGAGGTCGTCCGGTACGTCGGGGAACAGCGGGCGGTAGAACTCCGGGTCCTTGCGCACGAGGTTGGACTGGTGGCTGCGGTGGAAGGCCGGGTCGCCGATCCACGGCGGAAGCTCCAGCTCCTCCTGCGCGAGCGCCTCCACCTCCGGCGCGAACTCCAGCACCTGCGGCCGGACGGTGTCGGCGTGACCCCGCTCGATCCACGCGTCCGCCGACTCCAGGGCGTACTTGGTGAGGGCAGGGAGGTAGCCGCGCCACATCTTCGCGACCGGATGGTGCCGCCAGCCGTAGCCGGGAACCGTGACGGCGCGCAGCACCTGGAGCGCCTCCACCCGCTGC
This sequence comes from Leifsonia sp. KNZ12-8B, assembly GCF_056755495.1. Taxonomy (NCBI): domain Bacteria; kingdom Bacillati; phylum Actinomycetota; class Actinomycetes; order Micrococcales; family Microbacteriaceae; genus Leifsonia; species Leifsonia sp. KNZ12-8B. The sequence continues at coordinate 8,692 of NZ_JBPGXM010000126.1, read as the reverse complement.
TTGCCCATCCTGGCGCGGTCGAGCACGCGCACGCTGCGCGCGAAGGACGGGTAGGGCAGGAAGGTCTGCACGCCGCACACCGTACGCCCGGCACCGACGGGCTCGCCCGCGCCTACCCGTAGCGCAGGCGCCGATACTCCTCGTAGATCACGCGGCCGCCGAACGTCCGCGTCCCGACCAGGCCCAGCGGCAGCGGGCGGTCCACCGGCGGCCAGTACCGGGTGCCGCCGCCGATGACCACGGGATACCGGAACAGGCGGTACTCGTCGATCAGGTCGAGGGCGATCGCCTCGGCGGCGAGCGCAGCTCCCCCGATCGACACGTCCTTGCCGGTGGCGGCGGCGATCGCCGCGGCCTCCTCCGCCACCGAGCCGCCGGCGAGGCGGGCGTTGCCCTCCACCGTCTCCAGCGACCGGCTGAACACCACCTTCGGCAGCGCGGCCCATGCGTCCGCGAACGCGGCTCCCGTCGCCGTGCCCCGGAGCGAGTCGTCGGTCTCCCAGACCAGCATCGACTCGTAGAGGCGCCGCCCCAGGAGGTAGCCGCCGAGCTCCGCCACCTGGGCGAACTGGAACCGGAACTGCTCGTCGCTCGGCGTCGTGAACGCGAACCCGCCCTCGTCGTCCGCGATGAACCCGTCCGCCGAGACCCCCATCGAGTAGATCAGCACGACGCCAGGCTAGTGGGTGGCTGCGGTGACCGGGGAGGGGCGTGCCGCACGCGCAGCGGGAGCCGGCGACCGAGGGGCCGCCGGCTCCCGCCGGGTTCACGCGGTGCGTGCGCTCAGAAGTTGAACTTGTCGATGTTGTCCTTGTTGAACACGAACGGGTCGCCCAGCAGCACCGTCTGGTCGTCGCCGACGGTGAACTTGCCGAGCTTGCCCGCCTCGAAGGAGTCGCCCTTCTTGCCGGTGATGTCACCGTCGATCAGCGCCTTGGCGGTGTACGCGGCGAGGTAGCCGAGATCCTCCGGGTTCCACAGCGCGAACTCGTCGACCGTGCCGTCCTTGACGTACTCGCGCATCTGGTTCGGGGTCCCGAGCCCGGTCAGCTTGACCTTGCCCTTCGCGTCCGAGGTCGACAGGTAGCGGGCCGCCGCGGCGATGCCGACCGTCGTGGGCGAGATGATGCCCTTCAGGTTCGGGTGCGTCTGCAGCAGGGCCGCGGTCTTGTCGAACGACGTCTGGTCGTCGTCGTTGCCGTACACGGTGTCGACCAGCTTGACGTTCGGGTGGTCGGCGGCCAGGTCCTTCTTCATCAGCTCGATCCACGCGTTCTGGTTGGTCGCGTTCGCCGAGGCCGAGAGGATGGCGATCTCGCCGCTGTCGCCGATCTCCTTGGCGATGGTGTCGACCTGCACCTTGGCGATGCCCTCGGCCGTGGCCTGGTTGACGAACACGTCGCGGTACTTCGCGTCGGTGTCGGAGTCGAACGTCACGATCTTCACGCCGGCCGACTTGGCCTGCGTGAGGGCGCTGCCGAGCGCGGTCGGGTCGTTCGCCGACAGGACGATCGCACCGACGCCCTGCTGGGTGAGCGTGTTGATGTACGAGACCTGGGCGTCGGCGGTGGCGGTCGACGGGCCGACCTCGTTGTAGGTGCCCTTGAACTCCTTGACCGCGGTCTCGCCGCCCTTGTCGGAGGTGTCGAAGTACGGGTTGCCGAGGTTCTTGGGCAGGAAGGTGACCTTGTAGTTCTTGTCGCCCGAGCCGGAGCCGTTGTCGCCGGAACCGCTCGAGCACGCGGTCATGGCGAGGGCGACGGCGACGACACCGGCCCCCAGGGTGAGCAGCCGCGTGGTGGTGCGGCGGTGGGTGGAGGGCAACATCATTGTTCCTTTCGATGGGGTGAGTGCAGGTGGTGCGGTGCGCCGGGGCTAGACGGGTGATCGCCGCCGGTGGGCGCGGGCGGCCCGTGCCCAGCCGATGATGCGCGGCGAGAGCACGGAGACGATGAGGAGGACGCCGGTGATGATGTTGATGGCGTCCGAGCTGACGTTGGCGAGGCGGAGCGCGCTCTGCAGCACGCCGATCAGGAGCACGCCGGCGACGACGCCGTGCAGCGCGCCCTTGCCGCCGAAGATCGAGACGCCGCCGAGCAGGACCGCGGCGATCACCGACAGCTCCAGGCCGACGGCGTTGTCGCCGCGGGCGCTGCCGTAGCGCAGCGTCCAGTAGATGCCGGCGAGCGCCGAGACCAGGCCGGTGAGCAGGAAGGCGATGAACTTCGTGCGGGCCACGTTGACGCCCGAGAACTGCGCGGTCTCGGAGCTGAGGCCGAGGGCGAACAGCCCGCGTCCGTAGGGCGTCGCGTGCAGCAGCAGCGCGAACACGACGATCAGGACGACGACGAGCACCATGACGACGGGGATGCCGCTGGTGCCGAACCGGGACTGCACGAGGTTCTGCCAGAAGAACGGGAACTCCGTCACCGCCGTCGTCCCGAGCAGGCCGACCGCGATGCCGCGGAAGAGCGCGAGCGTTCCGATGGTGACCGCGAGCGACGGGAGGCCGACGACCGTCACGAGGAAGCCGTTGATGGCTCCCGCGACGAGCCCGACCACCAGGCAGACGACCATCGCGGCCTCGATGGGCCAGCCGGCCTTGGTCAGCACGCCCAGCAGCACGGAGCTCAGGCCGAGCGTGCTCGCCACCGACAGGTCGATCTCGCCCGAGACGATGACCAGCGTCATCGGCAGGGCGATCAGCAGGATGGGCGTGATGTCCAGCAGCAGGAAGCTGAGCGTGATCGGCGTGCCGAAGTTCGGCACGGCCGCCGCGGCGACGGTGACCACGACGACGAGTGCCGCGATGACGGCCGACTCGCGCGTGAGCACCCAGCGCTGCCAGAGCGGGCGGCTGTAATCGGGGTAGGTCCGCGCCGGCGCGGTGCTGGTGGCGGAGTCGATGCCGGTCATGCCGTCACCTGCCTTTCTGCGACGAGACGGCGCGAGAGCCGCACGGCGAGCACGCGGTCGAGCACGATGGCGCCGATGATGAGCACGCCGACGACCGCCTGCTGCCAGAAGTCCTGGATGCCGAGGATGGGCAGCGCCCGGTTGATCGTGAGCAGCAGCACGGCGCCCAGCGCCGCCCCGTACACCGAGCCGCTGCCGCCGAAGATCGCGACGCCGCCGATGACGGCCGCGCCGACCGCCTGCAGCTCCAGGCCGCTCCCGGTCTGCGAGCTGACCGTGCCGTAGCGGGCCACGAACAGCACGCCGGCGAGTCCCGCCAGCGCCCCGGAGAGCACGAAGGCGACCAGTACCCGCTGGGTGACCTTCAGGCCGTAGAGCTCCGCCGCCGCCGGGTCGGAGCCGATGGCGTACAGCTCGCGGCCGCCGCGGCGGTTGCGCAGATACCAGCCGGCGATCAGCAGCACGACGAGCGCGAGGATGGTGAGGTACGGGATGGTGAGGAACGATCCCGTCCCCAGGTGCAGGAACCCGGAGGGCATGTCGCTCGCGTTGATCCGGTTGCTGCCAGCCCACAGCACGTCGATGCCGCGGTAGGCGTAGAGCGTGCCGAGCGTGATCACCAGTGCCGGCACCTTCCCGAACGCCACCAGCGCACCGTTGACCAGGCCGAGCAGGGCCCCGGCGATGGCGCCGATGACGAAGACGAGCACGATCGGGATGCCGGGGAGGTCGGCGAACAGACGGCCCGTCAGGTACGCCGTGAGCCCGACGACCGAGCCGACGGACAGATCGACGTTGCGGGTGATGATGACGATGGCCTGGCCGATCGCCACGAGCACCAGGATGGCCGGCGTCAGCAGCAGGTCGCGCCAACCGTCCGGGCTGAACAGGAAGGCCGGGTTGATGGCCGTCGTCACGGCGACGACGACGATGAGCGCGGCCAGGATGCCGGTCTCGCGGGCCCGGACGAACGCGCGGCCGATCCGGGCGGCGGCGGAGGCTCCGGCCGGCGCGGGCGGGGTGAGGGTCGGGGTGGTCATCGTGCGGCCTCCTCGGCGGCGTGGGTCGCGGCGAACATGACGTTCTCGGCGTCGGCCTCTGCGCGGTCGAACTCCGCCGTGATGCGGCCCTCGCGGACGACGAGCACGCGGTCGGCCATCCCGAGCACCTCCGGCAGCTCGGACGAGATCATGAGGATGCCCATCCCCCGCCCGGCGAGCTCGGAGAGCAGGCGGTGCACCTCGGCCTTGGTGCCGACGTCGATGCCGCGGGTCGGCTCGTCGATGATGAGCACGCGCGGGTCGGTGGCGAGCCACTTGCCGAGCACGACCTTCTGCTGGTTGCCGCCGGAGAGGGTGCCGGCGAGGGTGTCGAGGGCGCTCGTCTTCAGCTGGAGGCGGCTCGACCACACGCGGGCGGCGCGGTTCTCGGCGGCGTTGCGGATGAAGCCCCATTTCGCCAGCCGGGAGCGGATCGCCAGCGTCGCGTTGCGCGAGACCGACTCCTCCAGCACGAGGCCCTGCTTGCGCCGGTCCTCCGGGACCAGGGCGAGGCCGGCGGCCATCGCCGCGACCGGGCGGTGCCGCGGGACGGCCCGCCCGCCGACCCTCACGGTGCCGGAGGTGTACGGGTCGACCCCGAACACCGCGCGGGCGATCTCGCTGCGCCCCGCGCCGACGAGACCGGCGAGGGCGACGATCTCGCCGGAGCGCACGGTGAACGAGACGTCGGCGAACACCCCGGGCGAGGTGAGGCCGTCGACCTCCAGCAGCGGACCGCCGATCTCGGTCTCCTGCTTGGGGAACAGCTCGGTCACGTCGCGGCCGACCATGCGCCGCACGATCTCGTCCTCGGTCACCTCGTCGGTCGGGTCGGTCGAGACGAACGAGCCGTCGCGCATGACCGTGATGGTGTCGCAGAGCGAGAAGACCTCGTCGAAGCGGTGCGAGATGAACACGATGCCGCGGCCCTCGTCGCGGAGGCTGCGGGCGACCGCGAAGAGCCGCTCCACCTCCACGCCGGAGAGCGCCGCGGTGGGCTCGTCCATGATCAGCACGCGGGCGTCGAGCGAGACGGCCTTGGCGATCTCGATGATCTGCTGGTCGGCGATGGAGAGTCCCTCGGCCAGCCGGTCGGGGTCGATCCGCACGCCGAGGCGCTGGAACAGGCCCTCGACCTCCTGCCGCATCCGCTTGCGGTCGATGCGCCCGAAGCGACCCTCGGGCTGACGGCCCATGAACACGTTCTCGGTCACCGACAGGTCGGGGAAGAGCGTCGGCTCCTGGTAGATCACCGCGACGCCCGCGGCCTTGGCCTGGGCGGTCGACGTGAAGTCCACCTCCTCGCCGCGCAGCCGGAGGTCGCCGGCGTCGCGGCGGTAGAGCCCCGCCACGATCTTCACGAGCGTCGACTTGCCGGCGCCGTTCTCGCCGACGAGCGCGTGGATGGAGCCCTGTTCGAGGCGGAGGCTGCCGGAGCGGAGCGCGACGACGGCTCCGAAGGACTTGACGACCTTCGACAGCTCGAGCACGGGCGGTGCCGGTGTCTGCTGGTCAGTGGGTGGCACGAAGAGCCTCCTCATTGAGGTGAACATGTCATGAATCGATTCATGTACGATTCAGGCACACTATATTGAGGTCCGATGCCTCGGTCAAGCGAGCATCGTGAACACTCAGGCCGACGAGGGAGCGACGATGCAACCGACGAGCATCCGGGACGTTGCGCAGCGCGCCGGCGTCTCCGTCGGCACCGTGTCGAACGTCCTGAACCGGCCGGACGAGGTCTCCGCCGAGCTGCTCGTGCGCGTCACACGCGCCATCGACGAGCTGGGCTACGTGCCCAACGACGCAGCCAGGAGGCTGCGCAAGGGCGTCAGCTCGGCCGTCGGCTTCGTCGTGCTCAACGGGCAGAACCCGTTCTTCAACGACGTGGTCCGCGGCGCCGAGGACGAGGCGTCACGGCACGGCATCGCCATCCTGTACGGCAACACCGACGAGGACGCCGATCGCGAGCGCCTGTATCTCGACCTGTTCGAGGAGCAGCAGGTGCGCGGCGTGCTCATCGCGCCGTTCGGCGACATCCAGCCCCGGCTCGAGCGGCTGCGCCGCCGCGGCATCCGCGCGGTGCTCGTCGACCGGTTCGGCGGCAGCAGCCGGTACAGCTCGGTCTCGGTCGACAGCGTCGCCGGGGGCAGGATGGCCGTCGAGCACCTCATCGAGACCGGCCGCCGCCGCATCGCCTTCGTCGGCGGCCCGTTCGAGATCCGTCAGGTGCAGGACCGCCTGGCGGGCGCCCGCGTGGCCGCCGAGAACGCCGAGGGTCAGGTCGAGCTGGAGGTCGTCGCCACCACCGCGATGACCGTCGAGCAGGGCGTCGCGGCGGGCGCACGCATCATGGCCAGGCCGCCGGGCCAGCGGCCGGACGCGCTGTTCGCCGCCAACGACCTGCTCGCGCTGGGCCTCCTCCAGTCGCTGGTCTCGGACGGCCGCGTGCAGGTGCCCGACCACATCGCAATCATCGGCTTCGACGACATCGCGTTCGCCGGCGCGGCCGCCGTGCCGCTGTCGTCGATGCGGCAGCCGAGCACCATGATCGGCCGCACGGCCCTGCGCATCCTCCTGGAGGAGAACACGGACCCTGACCTCATCCCCCGGCAGACGGTGTTCCAGCCGGAGCTGGTGGTGCGGAGGTCGACCGCGCCGGCCCGCTGAAGCCTCCCGGCCGGCTGAGCCGCGCCGCCTCGCGCGCGGCCGCCCCTTCGCGGTGCCGCCGCTCGATGGCCTGCCCGGCGTACCCGGCGGCGACGATGACGGCCGCGCCGACGACCCCGAGCGGGCCGATCGGCTCGCCCGCCAGCACCACGCCGACGAGCAGGGCCCAGACCGGCTCCGTCCCCATCAGGATGCTGGCGCGGGCCGCGGAGGTGCGCCGCACCGCCCACAGCTGCACCGCGAACGCGAAGACCGAGCAGAGCAGCCCGAGGAACAGCACCTCCACCCAGCCCACCGGATCGAGCCGCGTCACGGCGGGCACCAGGTCGGCGCCGCCGAGCAGCGAGAACCCGAGCGCGCACACCAGCAGCTGCACCAGGACCACCCCGAACGTGCCGTCGGCGCGTCGCCGGGTGAGCCGGGCGCTCGCGGTCACGTGCAGCGCGCGCACGATCGCCGCCGCGATCACGAGCAGGTCTCCGGCGGTCGGCGGCCGGAACCCTCCACCGCCCACCAGCAGCGCGACGCCGACCACGGCGGCGACCGCGGCGACGAAGTACGAGCGCGGCAGCCAGTCGCGTGCGGCGATCCCCTCCAGCGCCGGGGTCAGCACGAGCGACAGGCTGATCAGGAGGCCCGCGTTGGTCGCCGAGGTGAGGTGGACTCCCCAGGTCTCGAGCCCGATGATCGCGGCCTGCGAGCACCCCAGCAGCGCGGCGATGGCGAGGCCCGGGCCGCGCGGGAGGCGCTCGCGCCGCACGAGGCAGAGCAGCGCCATCGCCACAGCCGCGACGAGGAAGCGCAGCGCGACGGCGGAGGGGACGCCCACCTCCGCCGCGAGGCCCTTGGCGGCGAGGAAGCTGGAGCCCCAGACCGCGGCCACGCCGAGCAGCAGGACGTCGACGAGGGAGGGTCTGCGGAGGCGGGCGGTCATGCCACTAGTCTTCGACGTGACGACCGTGAAGAACAACGGCCACCGTCTTCACCGACGATTGAGGAACGCTTATGGATCCGATGCGCCTCCGGCTGCTGCGCGAGCTGGGCGACCGCGGCAGCGTCACCGCCGTCGCCGCCGCCCTGGGCATCAGCGCCTCGGCCGTCTCGCAGCAGCTGGCCGCCCTCCAGGCCGGGGTTCCGGTCCCGCTGACCGTCAAGCGCGGGCGGGCGCTCGCGCTCACCGAGGCCGGTGCCGCGCTCGCGGTCGCCGGCGCACGGGTGGAGGAGGCGCTGGCCGGCGCGCGCGACGCGGTCGACGCGTTCCTGCACGAGCGCACCCGCACCGTGAGCGTGTCGGCGTTCCACAGCGCGGGGCTCGCCCTGTTCCGGCCGCTGCTCGCCGAGCTGGCCCGGTCGGCGGACAGCCCCGCCGTCTCGCTGCGCGACGCCGATGTGGCGCGGTCCGACTTCCCCGGGCTCACGGCCGACCACGACCTGGTGATCGCCCACCGCCTCGCCCACGAGCCGGAATGGCCGGCGGAGCGCCTCCACGTCGCCCCGCTGTTCGTGGAGCCCCTCGACCTGGCCCTCCATCGCGCGCACCCGCTGGCCGCCCTGGCGCGGATCACGCCGGCCGATCTGCGCGACGAGCGCTGGATCTCGGTGCACGACGGCTTCCCGCTCGCCAGAGCGCTCGACCATCTGGCGGCCCTCGCCGGGCAGCCGCTCATCATCGAGCACCGCATCAACGAGTTCTTCGTCGCCGCGCAGGTGGTGCGCAGCGGAGCCGCGGTCGCCCTCGTCCCGCGCATCACCGCCGCGGCGCTCGCGGACGACGAGCTGGTGCTGCGCCCGATCAGCGGCGTGACGCTCGCCCGGCACGTCGACGTGCTGGCCAGGCCGGACGCCGTCGCGGCGGCGCCGGTGCGTCAGGTGCTCCGGGCGCTGCAGCGGGTGGCGGCGGCGGCAGCGGCGCCCGTCACGACTCCCTGACCGGCTGCGCCTCCGCCCTCCCCTGCGCCTCGGCCCGGCCCAGCGGCGCCGGCGCGGCGCCCCCCCCCCCCCCCCCCCCCCGCCCCCCGGGCGCCCGGGGGGCGGGGGGGGGGGGGGTGACGGGCCGCCCCGGGCCC
>NZ_JBPGXM010000125.1:0-11037 GCF_056755495.1 Leifsonia sp. KNZ12-8B | reverse complement strand
AGATGTGTATAAGAGACAGACGCCGCCCCGGGCATCCCCGAGGCGGCGTGTCGTGACAAGTGGAGGGGCGCGTTACGGCGTCGGCATGCCTCCCGTTACCGACAGCGTCTCGCCGATCACGTAGCTGGACTCCGGCGACGCCAGGAAGACGTACGCCGGCGCCAGCTCGGCCGGCTGCCCGGCGCGGCCGAGCGGGGTCTGCTTGCCGAACTCCGGCAGCGCCTCGGCCGGCTGGCCTCCGCTCGGCTGCAGGGGCGTCCAGATCGGGCCGGGGGCGACGGCGTTCACGCGGATGCCCTTCGGCGCCAGCTGCTGCGCCAGGCCCTTCGTGAACGTGTTGATGGCGGCCTTGGTCGTCGCGTAGTCCACGAGCGTCTCGCTCGGCTGGTACGCCTGGATCGAGGTCGTGTTGATGATCGACGACCCGGCGGGGAGGTGCGGGAGGGCCGCGCGGGTCAGCCAGAACATGGCGTAGACGTTCGTCTTCATCGTCCGGTCGAACTGCTCGTCCGTGATGTCGGTGAGACTCTCGACCGCGACCTGCTTGCCGGCGTTGTTGACGAGGATGTCGATCCCGCCCAGCTCGGACACGGTGCGCGAGATCACCTCGTCGGCGAACGCGCGCTCGGCCAGGTCGCCAGCGATCGTCACGGCGGTGCGCCCCGCCTCGCGGATGAGTCCCGCGATGCGCTGGGCGTCCTCCTCCTCTTCCGGCAGGTACACGATCGCGACGTCGGCGCCCTCGCGCGCGAAGGCGATGGCCGCCGCAGCGCCGATGCCGGAGTCGCCGCCGGTGACGAGCGCCTTGCGCCCGGTCAGCCGGCCGGAGCCGACGTAGCTGGTCTCGCCGTGGTCGGCGGGAGGCGTCAGGTCCTTCTCGGTGCCCGGCTCCTCCACGTGCTCCGCCGGCGGCTCGATGCTGGGGTAACGGTCAACAGGGTTGTCGAAGGTGTACTGGTTCTCAGGCATGCCCCGATGCAACCACCGCCCGCGCCCCCGCTGAGGGGGGATGCGCGGCGCGCGCGGGCGGGGTATTGGAGGTCGCACCGCCGTCGAGTACGCCCGATCTCGCGCCGAAACCGCCGAGTACGCGGAGATTCTGCGTACTCGGGGGTTCGCCACGGATGAGCGGTCAGCCGGGGGTGAGGGTGACGCCGGTTTCGCTGTGCGTCGCCCCCGCGACCCGGGGACAGCTGAATCACCGCACGGGGAGCAGCCGCACGCTGAAGGGGCGGCCCCGCCGCATCCGACGAGACCGCCCCTCCACCCGCAAAGCGCCCAGCGCTACTCCTTGTTCAACTTGTCCTGCACGACCCCCGCCGCCTTCTCGACCACGTTGGGCAGCTCCGTCGTCCCGTAGAACCGGGAGTCCGGGTGGGTGACGGGCGGCATCGGAGCCGTCGTGGTCGGGCCCTCGTGGTAGGTGAACTCGCCCTTGCCGTCCGGGGTGGGGCCGCTGGCCCAGCTGCCCTCGGCGGCCGCGGGGCCGTCGGAGAAGTTGAGGTACTGGTAGGCGACGCTGCGGTCCTCCTTGTTGAGCGGGAAGTTGCTCGGGACCGGGAAGTCCTCCGCGCCCTCCGCCCGCAGCTCGGCCGCCGCGGCCATCCACTGGTTCTGGTGCATCGTGTCGCGGGCCAGCAGGAAGGCGAGCAGGTCGCGCACGCCCGCGTCGTCCGTCATGTTGTAGAGCCGGGCGACCTGGAGGCGGCCCTGCATCTCCGCGTTCGCGTTCGCCGTGAAGTCGGCGAGCAGGTTGCCGCTGGCCGTGATGTACGAGCCCGACCACGGGTTGCCGTTGCTGTCGACCGGGCGCGCGCCGGCACCCGCGACGATCGCATGCTGCACGTCCGTGCCGCCGATGATGGCCGCCACGGTCGGGTCGTTCTGAACCGCGTCTTCGGTGATGCCGAGCGGCGACTTCTCGAGCAGCTGCGCGATCATGATCGCCAGCATCTCGACGTGCCCGAACTCCTCCGCGCCGATGCCGTAGAGCAGGTCGCGGTACTTGCCCGGGATGTGGATGTTCCACGCCTGGAAGCCGTACTGCATCGCGACGGTGATCTCGCCGTACTGGCCGCCGAGCACCTCCTGCAGCTTGCGCGCGTAGACGGCGTCCGGCTGGTCCGGCTTGACGGTGTGCTGCAGCTCCTGCCGATGGAAGAACATGGGTGAGCCCCCTTCTCGTCTGGTGTGATGTGTTTCCACCGAACCGGCGAGGGGACGACCGCGTCAGTGATTGACAGGTCGGGGATCGACGCGATTAATGGGCGGCGAGCGTGCGCCCACCCGGCACCCGTCACCCGTCAGCGCTCGGCGTCCGCCGACTCGGGCAGCGGCTCCGCCCCGAACTCCGCGCGGAAGGCGCGTGCGAACCGCTCCGCGTCAGCGAACCCCCAGCGGGAAGCGGCCGCCGCGGCGTCGGTGAGCCGCCCGTCGCGCAGCTCGTCCCGTGCGGCCCCCAGGCGGACCCGGCGAAGGCAGGCGTTCGCGCTCATCCCGGCGTGCTCGCGGAACGCGGCGTCGAGCTGGACGAGGCTCGCCCCCGCCGCCTGCGCGATGTCGCCGCGGGTGATGGGGAGGGAGGCGTTGTCCTCGATGAACCGCAGCCCGCGGCGGAACCGGCGCCGCACCTCCACCGCGGTGGAGGGGCCCGGCTCGCGCTCGCCGGTCAGGCGGAAGCACTTGAGCGTCGCCAGCGCGAGGGTGTGGAACAGGCCGGCGCGGACCATCTGGTTGCCGAGCGTTCCGGACTGCACGAACTCGCCGGCCACCGTCGACGCGGTCAGCAGGTAGCCGGCGTGCGCCGCGCTGATCGCCCGGGGCGAGTCGAACGCGAGCACCAGGGAGTCGTCCCGGTAGGTGGTGCGCGCGACCTCGCGCAGGCGGTCGGTCGAGAGGTAGAGGTTCACCATCCTGACGTTCTGGGCGTGGCAGAACAGCGTGTCCCCCGGCGTGAGGAGGAAGGGTGCGCGGAACGCGAAGTCGCGCTCGCCGTCGATGTCCCACTCGTAGTCGCCGCCGAGCACCGTCGCGACGCAGAACTGGTCGAACTCGCCCTCGGACACCCAGTCGCCGCCGATCGAGTAGCGGCCCACCTGCACGTCGGAGTCGCCCTGCTGCTCGACCCGGAAGGCGAACTCGCGACCGGGCTCCTGGGCGAACGCGAAACGTCCGTTGGCCTCGCGCAGCAGGATGTCCGCCTCGTGCGGGTCCGTGGTCGCGCTGCGCAGGGTGGTCAGCTCGGTCATGCGCCCAACGTACCCCGGCGGGGTGTCGCGCGCAGCGCCTTCAGTCGAGTTTGGACAGCAGATGCACAGGGATGCCGAACGACAGCGCGACGCACAGGATCCCGCAGAAGAAGACGAGCCCCTGCACCGGCGGGAGCACGTCGGCCATGCCGAGCAGGAACAGCCCGAACAGGAACAGGGCGAAGCACAGGATGAAGGCGATCACGTCGCGCACGGTCAGCGCCCCCCGTCGGCGTCGGACCGGCGCCGCGCCGCGGTCTCGCGGCGGTTCTCGCGTTTGATGGCCTCGACCAGCTCGTCCTTGGTCATGGTGGAGCGGCCCGGGATGTCGAGCCGGCGTGCGATGTCCATCAGGTGCTCCTTCGAGGCGTTCGCGTCGACGCCCTCCTGGGTCTGCGCGCGGGTGCCGACCCCGCCTTCGGCCTTGCGGTCGGAGGGGCCGCGCTGCTCCTTCTCCTCCCAGTGGTCGCCGACCTTCTCGTACTGGTGCTTCAGCGCGGCGAAGGCCGTGCGGTGCGCCCGTTCGCCCTCGCCGTACTCGCCGACGGCCGCGTCGTGGGCGGCCGACCAGACCTCCTGCGCGTGCTTCGGCGAGCGGGCGAGCGTGGACGGCAGCTCCTCGGATGCGGGCATGGCCCCTCCTCTCCCGATGTCCTACCACCCACGACTACCCCGCGGGCAGCCGTTTTCAACCCGTGCGGGGGTGGAGGGGCGGGGCGTACCCTCCGTGGCGATCACACACCGAGACCCACGATCCGAGGGAGGGACCCATGAAGGCAGTCGTGTGGCACGGCGTCGGCGACATCCGGCTCGACACCGTCGACGACCCGCGCATCCAGGAGCCGACGGACGCCATCGTCCGCATCACCACGAGCGCCATCTGCGGCACCGACTTGCACATGGTCCGCGGCACGATGAGCGGGATGGTGCCGGGCACGATCCTCGGGCACGAGGCGATCGGCGTGGTCGAGGAGGTGGGGGAGGCCGTGCGCGGCTTCTCGCCCGGCGACCGCGTGATCGTGTGCTCGACCATGTCGTGCGGTGTGTGCGCGCAGTGCCGTGCGGGCAACACGGCCCAGTGCGACGTCGCGAACGTCAACGGTCCCGCCGCGGGCACGGCCTTCTTCGGCGGCCCGGAGACGACGGGCCCGGTGAACGGCCTGCAGGCCGAGTACGCGCGCATCCCGTGGGCCCAGCACACCCTCATCCCGCTGCCGGAGGCGGTCGGCGACGACCAGGCCATCCTGCTCTCGGACATCTTCCCGACCGCCTGGTTCGGCGCCGAGCTCGCCGGGGTGCGGAGAGGCGACACGGTCGCCGTCTACGGCGCGGGCATCGTCGGCCAGCTCGCCATCGCGTCCGCGTTCCGGCAGGGCGCCGGCCGCGTGTTCTCGATCGACGGCATCGAGACCCGGCTCGCCCAGTCGCTGGCGCAGAACGCCGAGATCATCGACTTCAACACCGAGTCGCCGGTGGAGGCCCTGATGGGGCTCACGCGCGGCGCCGGGGTCGACGCCGTCATCGACGCGGTCGGGGTGGACGCCCAGCGCCCGAAGCAGGGCCCGGCGGCGGAGGAGTCGGCGCAGCTCGCCGACGAGTTCGCCGAGGAGGTCGGCCAGGTCGCGCCGGAGACGAACCCCGACGGCGACACCTGGGTGCCGGGCGACAGCCCGACGCAGGCCGCTCGCTGGGCGGTGGAGTCGGTCGCGAAGGCCGGCCGCATCGGGATCATCGGCGTCTACTCGCCGCAGCTGACGAGCTACCCGATCGGCGCCGCGATGAACAAGAATCTGACCGTGCGCATGGGCAACTGCAACCACCGGGCCGTGACCCCGCCGCTGATCGACCTGGTCGCGGCCGGGCTGTTCGACCCGACCGCCTTCATCACCCAGCATGTCGCCGCCGAGAGCGCGATCGACGCCTACCGCAGCTTCGACCGGCGCGAGGAGGGATGGATCAAGACCGTTCTCGATCCGGCCGCGTGAGAGCGGTCGTCACCGTCGACACCGGCCCGGCCGCCGCCTCCGATCGTGCGACGGCCGCGCCGGTGTTCGTGCTGATCCACGGCATCGGGGTGTCGTCGCGCTACTTCGAGCGGCTGGTGCCCGTGCTCGCCCGGTCGGGGCGGGTCGTCGCGGTCGACCTGCCCGGCTTCGGCCGAGCCACCCCGAAGCCCGCTCACGCCCCCGGCATCGACGGCTTCGCACGGTCGGTGGCGGAGGTGCTCGACGGCCTCGGCATCCGGCGAGCCGTGCTCGTGGGGCACTCGATGGGCACGCAGATCGCGGTCGCGCTGGCGAAGCTGCGGCCGGAGCTCGCCGGCGCGGTCGCCCTCCTCGGCCCGGTAATGCAGCCCCGCGATCGCCACCCGCTGCGGGCGGCGATGCTCCTCGGGCTCGACACCCTGCGCGAGAGCCCGCGCGGCAACGCCGTGGTGATCGGCGACTATCTGAAGGCCGGCCCGCGCTGGTATCTCGCGAACCTCCCGGCGATGCTGGAGTACCGGACCGAGGAGGAGGTGGCCGACGTGACCGTGCCGGTCCTGGTCATCCGCGGCGCCCGCGACCCGATCGCTCGCGACGCGTGGGTGCTCGCACTGGCGGAGCGGGCGCGGAACGGCCGTGCGGAGGCGGTGGCCGGCCCGCCGCACCTGGTCATGCACGGCGCGCCGTACCGCACGGCCGAGCTGCTGATCGAGCTGGCGCGGGCGGCGGTCGGGGCGGCGTCGTGACGGGCGGGGCGGCGGCGGAGGGCGCTGCGGGCGGCGCTGGGACGGCCGACTCGGTGGCGGGCGGCCCCCGTCTCCTGCGTCCGCTGCGCCGGCTGGGTGTACTCGCGCTCGATTACGAGTACGCGCTGCGCCACCAGCTGCGCGCGGCCCTCGACCGCGACGTGCCGGAGGCGCTGGTCTCGCCGGGCTCCTCCGCCGGGTCGAGCGGATCGCCCGTCGTCCTGCTGCCGGGCATCTACGAGACGTGGCGGTTCCTCGGCCCGCTCGCCCGCCGCCTCCACGCGGCCGGCCACCCGGTGCACGTGATCGCCGCCCTCGGCCGCAACCGGGTCTCGCTCGCGGAGGGCGCGGCGCTGGTCGCGCGCCACCTGGAGGAGCACGACCTCCACGACGTCACGGTCGTCGCGCACAGCAAGGGCGGGCTCATCGCCAAGACGCTGATGGGGCTGCCCGGCGCGGGGGAGCGGGTGCGCAGGACGATCGCGATCGCCACGCCGTTCTCGGGATCGAGCCTCGCGCGCTACCTGCCGGTGCACGCGCTGCGTGCGCTGCGGCCGGACGACCCGGCCATGGTCGCGCTCACCGCGGAGGCGGCCGCCAACTCGCGGATCGTGTCGCTGTGGGGCTGGTTCGACCCGCACATCCCTGGTGGCAGCCGCCTGCGCGGAGCGGCCCGCAACGAGGAGTTGCCGGTCGGCGGGCACTTCCGCATCCTGGGCAGCCCGCGCCTCCTCGCGCTTGTGGACGAGCTGACGGCCGACTAGCGCGGGTGGCGCAACACGCACTTTTCCTGGGTGCCCATCGGCATGCAGCCGAGTGGATGTCACGTGACCAGCGTGAGGAATTGGACCAGGTTGCATAGCCCTATGGCGATACCGAGAACGCCGACGAGCATGAAGATCTCGGGGTCTGCCGCCGCGGCGAACGGCTTTCCGAGATCGCCGAAGCGTCGGATTGCTACCAGAGCTCGCCTAATCCGATGGGCGTATTGAAGTCGCGCACGGTTCTCAAGGGCGCCCAGGGAGGCGGAGGCATTCGAAGCAGCGGCCTGAAGACGGACAGCAGAAGGGCCACCGTCGCGTTGTAATCCAGCCAGCGAACGAACCGCCTCACGGATCCCTTCTTCGCGAGCCATGGGCTGGCGACGAGCCAAACGATGGTGGCGCCTGGCACGAGCATCCATAGCCAGAACGATCGGACGAGGTACAGGGCCAGCACACCGACCGGATGCATCTCGAGCAGCACGGGCTTCACTACGAACTCCCCACGAAATCGGTCCAGTCGACCCTGGACGACATTGCGCCCAGGACGACCCCGGCCATTCCTCCGGCTTGATGTTCACAGTAGGGGATCGGTACGAGCGCCAGCCGCTCCAGGTCGATCGTGGCCACGGCGCCCGCGCACGCCGCGGGCGGAGCGTCCTGACAACCGGATGCCCTGATAGGTTGTGGCCCGCGACCCCGCCCACGACAGGAGTGACGATGCCTTACCTCGCCGATGCCGCCCGCTATGACGCGATGCCGTACCGGAGGGCGGGGCGCAGCGGCCTGGTGCTGCCGCCGCTGTCGCTGGGGCTCTGGCAGAACTTCGGGACGGCCCGGGCGTTCGAGACGCAGCGGGCGATCGTGCTGCGCGCCTTCGACCTCGGCGTGACCCACTTCGACCTGGCGAACAACTACGGGCCGCCTCCCGGTGCCGCCGAGGAGTTCTTCGGCCGCATCCTCGCCACCGACTTGAAGGCGTACCGCGACGAGATCGTCGTCTCGACCAAGGCCGGGTACCTGATGTGGCCCGGTCCGTACGGCGACCACGGCTCGCGCAAGTACTTGCTGTCGTCGCTCGACCAGAGCCTGAAGCGGCTGGGGCTCGACTACGTCGACGTCTTCTACCACCACCGCCCCGACCTCGACACGCCGCTGGAGGAGTCGATGGGCGCCCTCACGACGGCCGTGCAGCAGGGCAAGGCGCTCTACCCCGGCATCTCCAACTACGACCCGCAGCGCACCACGGCGGCGGCCGGGCTGCTCGCCGCGGCCGGCACCCCGCTGCTCCTGCACCAGCCGCGCTACTCGATGTTCGACCGCACGGTGGAGTCCGGGGTGCTGGAGGCGGTGCGCGAGGCGGGTGCGGCGGCGATCGTGTTCTCGCCGCTGGCCCAGGGGATGCTCACCGACCGCTACCTGAACGGCGTGCCGGAGGGATCGCGCGCGGTGACCAGCGCGTTCCTCCACGAGTCCGACCTCACCGGCGTCGTGCTGGAGCGGGCCCGCGCCTTGAACGGGATCGCGCAGGACCGCGGCCAGACGCTCGCGCAGCTCGCGCTGCAGTGGGTGCTGCGCGACGAGGTCGTCGTCTCGGCGATCATCGGCGCCAGCAGCGTCGAGCAGCTGGAGCAGAACCTCGCCGCCGTCAACGGCCCCGAGCTGACCGAAGGCGAACTGGAGGAGATCGACCGGTACGCCGTGCACGGAACCCTGGGATGAGCACCGCGCCCGACCTGCCCCGACGGCCGCTGCTGAGCCGTCGCGCGCAGCGCCTCGTCAACGCCGGCGCGATCGTGGCGGCCTCCGCACTCCTGCTCGCGAGCGTGGTGCGGGCGACGCCGTGGCCGTCGGCCCTCGTCATCCGCGGGGTGTTCGAGAAGGGGGCCGCCGACACCGTGGCCGAACTCGAACGGCACGCGCCCGAGCCGGGGAGCGTGGAGGAACGGCTCGGCATCCGCTACGCCGACGGATCTCCGGACACCACGCTCGACGCGTTCTGGCCCTCCTCCGCCGCGTCCTCCGCCGGCTCGGGCGACGCGCTGCCCGCCGTCGTCTGGGTGCACGGCGGCGCCTGGATCTCGGGAGCCAGCCAGGACGTCGACCCGTACCTCCGCATCCTCGCGAGCCACGGCTACGCCGGGGTGGCGCTGAACTACACGTACGGCCCGGAGGGCGTGTACCCGCTCGCCGTGCGCCAGCTGAACGATGCGCTCGCGTACGTCCGCGAGCACGCCGAGGAGCTGCACGTCGACCCCACGCGCATCGTGCTCGCCGGAGACTCCGCGGGGTCGCAGCTCGCGAGCCAGCTCGCGCTGCTCATCACGAACCCCGACTACGCCCACCTCATGGGCATCGACCCGGCCCTGCCGGCGGGCGCGCTGGTCGGCACCGTGCTCAACTGCGGCGTCTACGACATGGACGCGCTGGCCGACCTCGACGGCATCGGCGCCTGGGGCTTCCAGACCGCGCTGTGGTCGTACACCGGGACCAAGGACTGGTCGCAGACGTTCGTCGGCAACACCATGTCGACCATCCAGCACGTCACGCCCGCGTTCCCGCCCACCTTCATCACCGGCGGCAACGGCGACGCGCTGACCTGGATGGAGTCCATCCCGATGGCGCGCGCCCTGAAGCAGCAGGGGGTGGAGGTCGACCAGCTCTTCTGGTCGGCCGACCACGAGCCGGCGCTGCCCCACGAGTACCAGTTCAAGCTCGACCGGCCGGAGGCGCGGGAGGCGCTGCAGCGCACGCTCGACTTCCTGGCCGCGCACACGTCCTAGCCGGGCGGGCCTTGCGCCGCCCGCGGCTCGCGGCCACTGTGTGACGCATGAGCGACGAGCAGACGAGTGCCGAGGAGATGAGCGCCGAGGAGATGAGCGCCGCCGAGGCGCGCCACGACCAGCTGACGACGGCGCCGGCCGCCACCGAGGAGGATGCGGCGCCCCGCATCGAGGTCACCGACCGCGGCGACGGCGTCAAGCGCATCGACATCCGCGACGACGCCCCGGTACGCCCGTCGCCCGCGCCGGAGTCCGACGCGGGCGACTGAACGAGCGGCGGCCGCTCAGGAGTTCGCGAGCAGCTCCAGCGTGTCGACGACGCGGTTGGAGAAGCCCCACTCGTTGTCGTACCAGGCCACGACCTTCACGTGGCGCCCCTCCGCGCGGGTGAGCGCGGCGTCGAAGATGGACGACGCCGGCTGCCCGGTGATGTCGCTCGACACGAGCGGCGCGTCGGAGTAGTCGAGGATGCCGCGCAGCCTTCCGTCGGCCGCCTCGCGGTAGGCGGCGAGCACCTCGTCGCGGGTCACCTCGCGCGAGACGGTCGTGTTGAGCTCCACGATCGAGCCGACGGGGACGGGCACGCGGATGGAGTCGCCCGAGAGCTTGCCGTCGAGGTTCGGCAGCACGAGGCCGATGGCCTTCGCGGCCCCGGTGGTGGTGGGCACGATGTTGACCGCGGCGGCGCGGGCGCGACGGAGGTCGCGGTGCGGGCCGTCCTGGAGGTTCTGCTCCTGCGTGTAGGCGTGCACGGTCGTCATGAAGCCGTGCTCGATGCCGGCGAGGTCGTCAAGCACCGAGGCCAGCGGCGCGAGCGCGTTGGTGGTGCAGGAGGCGTTGGAGACGATGGTGTGCGTCGCCGGGTCGTACGCGTCGGTGTTGACGCCGTAGGCGAGGGTCACGTCGGCGCCGTCGGCCGGCGCGCTGACGAGGACGCGCTTGGCGCCCGCGGTGAGGTGCGCGCGGGCGGCGTCGGCGGAGGTGAAGCGTCCGGTCGACTCCAGCACGATCTCCACGCCGAGGTCGCCCCAGGGCAGGGCGGCGGGGTCGCGCTCGGCGAGGACGGCGATGCGGCGGCCGTCGACGATCAGGTCGGTGCCGTCGACCTCCACCGGGCGGCCGAGGCGGCCGAGGGAGCTGTCGTACGAGAGGAGGTGGGCGAGGGTGTCGGGGGCGGTCAGGTCGTTGACGGCCACGACCTCCAACTCGCTGTCGCGCTCGAGGAGGGCGCGGAGGGTGTTGCGTCCGATGCGGCCGAATCCGTTCACGGCGATGCGGGTCATGATGTCCTTTCGTGGGCTTGCCCCTCCACCCTCCGATGCGCCCCGGCCCGCCCGCCAGTGGCCGACTCGCCACCTACCGCAAGCATCCCGCCAACCCATCCTCCCGTCGCGCCAGCCCCCGCGGGCCCCCAAAAAAAAGCCCCCGGCGCGGGGGGGGGGGCCGTTTTTTGGTGGGGGGGGGGGGGGGGGGGGGGGGGGGGGGGGGGGGGGGGGGGGGGGGGGGGGGGGGGG
>NZ_JBPGXM010000124.1:0-11334 GCF_056755495.1 Leifsonia sp. KNZ12-8B | reverse complement strand
GCACAGGAAAAACGCCCCGTTCCGGTCGGATTCGGGGCGTTTTTCCTGTGCTCGGCGGCTGGTGCCGGCTCAGAACAGGTCGGGGGAGGGGGCGCCGGAGTGGCGGATGGAGACGTCGGCGTGGCGGTCGAAGCGGTAGCCGACGCCGCGGACGGTCCGCACGATGTCCTCGTAGCGGCCCAGCTTGGCGCGCAGGCGGCGCACGTGCACGTCGATCGTGCGCTCGTTCGGCACGTCGTCCTCGTCGGCGTTGCTCCACAGCGACGAGATGAGCTCGGAACGCTCGATGGTCCGGCCCTCACGCAGCACCAGGTACTGCAGCAGCTCGAACTCCTTGTACGTGAGCGCGACGGTCTGGTTGTCGAGGACGAGGCGCTTGCGCGAGATGTCGACCACGACGCCGGAGGCGGCGCGGTCCTCGTCCTCGTCGATCACCGCGGTCTGGCGGTGCTTGGCGATCGCCGACGGGTCCTGCAGCGCGAGGCGCACCACGTCGACGTCGCGGCCACCCGCGCCGGCGGGGGCGAGGGCGACGGCGGCGTACGTCTCGGCGGCGGGCGCGAGCTCGGAGGTGAGGCGCTTCAGCGCCTCCACGATGCGGCCGAGGTCGGTGCCGGCGGCGGCGGCCTTCGCCTCGTCGATGCCGACGTAGAGCACGAAGCCGCGGGCCTCGGTGCCCTCGGGGACGGCGCGGATGCGGGCCGCCGGAGCGGACTTCTCGGCCGGAGCGGCGGTGGCGGCGGCGGGAGCGGCGGAGACCGGAGCGGCCGCGACGGGAGCCGGGCGGACGGCGGCGGCGGTGGGGAGGGAGTCGATGGTGGCGAGAGACATGGGAGGAGGGTCCTTCGGATGATGATGTTCCGCGGATCCCGCTGCTGCCGGTGGGGCGGTGCCCCGGGTACGAGTGACGGCGGATGATGCGGTGATCCGGTGGGGAGCCGTGTCAGATACGGCGTGTGTGCGCGGGAGGCTGGTGGCGCTCCCGGGGAGCTGGCGCCTGCTCAGGACCGGATGCGGTCGGAGGGCGCTGCGCTCGGCGAAGGGGTCGTCAGATCAGCGGCACATTCGGCAACACATGACAGCGTCGCGGCCGGCCATCATCATGCCGGCATTCCCAAGGGCCTCGAAGGAGGTCAGGGTACGCGCGTTGTCAGTCATGCTCGGTAGTAAACCCGTGCATGACTCGCCGTGTCAAATCATGACGGAATGTTTCGTGCGTCCGGCGAACGCTCAGACCGTGCCGTAGAGGCGGTCGCCGGCGTCGCCGAGGCCCGGCACGATGTAGCCGTTCTCGTTCAGCCGCTCGTCGAGCGCGCCCAGCACGATGGTGACGTCGCGGCCCTCGGTCGCCTTCTCGAGCGCCTCCAGGCCCTCCGGGGCGGCGAGCAGGCAGATGGCGGTCACGTCGACCGCATTGCGCGAGAACAGGAACTCGATGGCGGCGCCGAGCGAGCCTCCGGTCGCCAGCATCGGGTCGAGCACGAAGCACTGCCGGTCCGACAGGTCCATCGGGAGGCGCTCGGCGTACGTCGTCGGCTCCAGCGTCTCCTCGTTGCGGACCATGCCGAGGAAGCCCACCTCTGCGGTCGGCATCAGCCGGACCATGCCCTCCAGCATCCCGAGCCCGGCGCGCAGGATGGGGACGACGAGAGGCCGCGGCTGGCTCAGCGCGAGCCCGGTCGTGGTCGTGACGGGCGTCTGGATCTCGACGGGCTCGACCCGCACCCCGCGGGTGGCCTCGTACGCGAGGAGGGTGACGAGCTCCTCCGTCAGCTGCCGGAAGACCGGCGACGGGGTCGACTTGTCACGGAGCACCGACAGCTTCTGGGTGATGAGGGGGTGGTCCGCAACGTGCACTCGCATAGGCTCAAGGCTAGCCGAACATCCGCTTGGAGGAGCCGTGAGCCTGCCCGTCCCCGCCGCCTACGAGGAGTGGATGCGCCGAGCGATCGCGGACGCCCGCCTGGCCTTCGACACCGGCGACGTGCCGGTCGCCGCGCTGGTGCTCGACGAGGCCGGGAACGTCATCGG
The DNA here is from genome assembly GCF_056755495.1 of Leifsonia sp. KNZ12-8B. Lineage (NCBI taxonomy): Bacteria > Bacillati > Actinomycetota > Actinomycetes > Micrococcales > Microbacteriaceae > Leifsonia > Leifsonia sp. KNZ12-8B. Next base: position 9,303 of record NZ_JBPGXM010000124.1, on the reverse strand, counting down.
GACGGGACGCAACGAGCGCGAGCTGCACCACGATCCCACCGCCCACGCCGAGGTGCTCGCCCTGCGCGAGGCGGCCTCCACCCGCGACGACTGGCACCTGGAGGGATGCACGCTCGTCGTCACGCTCGAGCCGTGCGTGATGTGCGCAGGGGCCGTGCTCGCGGCGCGCGTGCCGACCGTCGTGTTCGGCGCGTGGGACGAGAAGGCCGGCGCGGCGGGGTCGGTCTACGACGTGCTGCGCGACCGGCGGCTGCACCACCGCGTGGAGGTGTTCGCCGGCGTGCTCGCGGAGGAGTGCGGCGAGCTGCTGCTCGACTTCTTCCGCGCGAAGCGCTGACCGGTTGGCGGTGCTGGGCCGCTCAGGCCGCCGGCTCCGTCGTGTCGCGCTTCGCCTCCAACGCCGACAGCCACTCGGAGAATGCGGCGCGCGACGCCTCCTGCATCCGCGCCGAGTACCGCGCCCGCTCGCTGCGGAGGGCGTCCGGGTCGATCGCCAGCTGGTCCAGCTCGTTGTAGCCGTCCGAGACCCACTCCTCGTGCATCTCGTCGGTGACCTCGGGATGGAACTGCACCGCGAGCGCGAAGTCGCCGATCGCGAACGCCTCGTTGGAGTAGTCGCTCGACGAGGCGAGCAGCGTCGCGCGCTCCGGCAGCTCGAAGGTGTCGCCGTGCCACTCCACCACCGGGACGCCGTCGAAGTGACGGATCGGGGAGCCGGCACCGGCCTCCGTCGGCTCGACCTGCCTGAACCCGATCTGCGTCGTGTCGCCCTTGTAGACGCGCTCGCCGAGGGCGCCGGCCATCAGCTGCGCGCCCAGGCACACGCCGAGCGTCGGCAGCTCGGCGTCGATGCGCTCGCGCAGCAGGGCCTTCTCGTCGTTCAGGAAGGGGAACTTCTCGGTCTCGTAGGCGCCCATCTCGCCGCCGAGCACGACGACGAGGTCGGCCTCGGTCGGGTCGATCGCCGCGACGTCCTCGGTGGACGCATCGACCACGCGCAGCTCGTAGCCGTGCTCGACGAGCGTCGGGCCGATGTTTCCGAGGTGGATCGTGGGGTCGTGCTGCAGGATCAGCGCGGTGCGGCTGCGGTCGGTGCCGGTCACTCCAGTCCCTTCAGGATGATGGTGTCGGTCGCCGGTGCCCGCTCGTTCGGGTCGATCCAGACGTCCGGCTCGATGTAGATGACGCGCGCGGTCGGGACGGCCTCCCGGATGCGGCGTTCGATCACGTCGATCGCCGCGGCGACGTCGGCCAGGCGCTGGTCGCCCGAGAGCGCCAGCTTGGTGGCGACGAGCAGCTCGTCCGGCCCGAGGTACAGCGTCTTCATGTGGATGATGCGCTCGGCCTCGTCGCCCGCGAGGACCGCCTGCTCGATCGCGGCCACGTCCGCGTCGCTCGCGCCCTCGCCGACCAGGAGGCTCTTGGTCTCGATGCCGAGGATGATCGCCACGGCGATCAGCAGCAGGCCGATGAGGACCGTGCCGATGCCGTCCCACACGCCGTCGCCGGTGAGGATGGTGAGGCCGACGCCGAGCAGGGCGAAGACGAGGCCGGTCAGCGCCGCCACATCCTCCAGCAGCACCACGGGCAGCTCGGGGGCCTTGGCGCGGCGGATGAACTGCGGCCAGGACAGCGACTTCTTGTGCGGGCGCGACTCCTTCACCGCGGTCCGCAGCGAGAACGACTCCAGGCAGATCGCGATGACCAGCACGAGGATGGGCAGCCACCAGTTGTCGAGCGCGTGCGGGTGCGTCAGCTTCTCGATGCCCTCGTAGAGCGAGAACACGCCGCCGACGGAGAACAGGATGATCGAGACGACGAACGCGTAGACGTAGCGCTCGCGGCCGTAGCCGAACGGATGCTCCTTGTCCGCCTTCTTCTTGGCCTGCCGCCCGCCGAGCAGCAGCAGGAGCTGGTTGCCGGAGTCGGCGACCGAGTGCACGCCCTCGGCGAGCATCGACGACGATCCGGAGAAGAACCACGCGATGAACTTGGTGAGAGCGATGCCCAGGTTGGCGGCGAAGGCCGCGACGATCGCTCTGGTCCCACCTGATGCGCTCATGGCCCCCATCCTAGGATGAGCGCATGAGCCAGACGCAGTCCGTGACCCTCCCGACGATCGCCCTGCTGGGCGCCGGATCGATGGGGCGCGCCATCCTGAGCGGCCTCCTCGCCCCCGGCGTGACCGTGGAGGGAGGCATCCGCGTGACGAACCGGTCGGAGGACCGCGCGGCGACGCTCGCCGCCACGCCGGGGGTCACGGCGTACGCGACCGAGTCGCAGCCGGAGGCCAACCGGCTCGCCGTGGAGGGGGCCTCCATCGTCATCGTCGCCGTGAAGCCCGCGATGGTGCCCGACCTGCTGCGCGAGATCTCGGCGTCGCTGCTGCCGGGGGCGGTCGTCGTGAGCGTGGCCGCCGGGGTGACGACGGCGACGTTCGAGTCCCTCCTGCCGGAGTCGGTGGCCGTGGTGCGCTCGATGCCGAACACGCCCGCGGTCGTGGGCAAGGCGGTGACCGGGATCAGCGCCGGGGCGCGCTCCGGGGCGGACGCGGTCGCGCTGGTGCGGGCGCTGTTCTCGACCGTGGGCGAGGTCGTTGAGGTGCCGGAGTCGCAGCTGGACGCGCTCGGCACGATCTCGGGCTCGGGCCCGGCGTACGTCTTCTTCCTGATCGAGGCGCTGACGCACGCCGCCATCGAGAAGGGGTTCAGCCCGGAGGAGGCGGCGACGCTGGTGAACGGGACTTTCCTGGGCGCCGCCGAGCTGCTCGTCTCGTCCGGCGAAGACCCGGCGGAGCTGCGCCGCCGCGTCACGAGCCCGAACGGCACGACGGAGCGCGCGATCGCCGTGCTGGCCGCGGCCGACCTCCCGGCCCTCTTCACGCGCGCGACCGACGCCGCCCTGGCCCGCTCGCGCGAACTCGCCGCCGGCTAGCCGCCGAGCACAGGAAAAACGTCGTCCGATGGGCCGATTCACGACATTTTTCCTGTGCTCGCGAGCTGGCGGCGGAGGCGGGCGAGGAGAGGGGCGGGCGATCGGAGGTCGTCGGCCGTCGTGAAGATGGCGGTCCAGCCGATGTCGGCCAGGCGTTCGCGGCGAAGGATGTCATCTCGATACACGCCGATGGTCGTGCGGTGGTGATCGCCAAGATACTCGATCGCCACGCGCCGCTCCGGGTAGGCGAGATCGACCATCGCGACCATCGTGTCGCCGTCGAACACCCGGAAGTTGAGCGCTGGCTCGGGGAGGCCGGCCTTGACGAGAAGCAGACGCAGCCGGGTCTCCTGCGGCGACAGGGAGCCGTAGCGCGCCAGGTCGCGTGCCGCTCGCAAGGAGCGCACCCCGCGCATCCGGCCGTGCCGGGCGATTGCGCGATCAAGCCGTTCGAAAGTCGTCGGCGGCGGATCGCCGGAATAGGGTTCATCGCCTGTGACGAGGTAGTCGGACGCCACCACGAGCTCATCGACGTTCGCTTCGGCGGCCAGCTGCACCCAGGTGTCCTCGACGCCGATGACGCGGAGGCCGTCCATGTCGATCACCTGTTGGCCCGTCGGTTTGAGTTCGTGCGAGCGCACTCCGCGCAGCTGCGGCGCGCGATGCGGTTGGAAGACGCAGATGTGAAGGTCCGCCTCCGGCGCCTGCAGACGTGCGGGAAGGGGGATCCCGTGGAGTACTGCGGCGGTGGAGTGACTGAAGAACTCATGGGCGCCCATGCGCGGCGCGAACGCACGTGCTCGGGCACCGATGGACCCGAGGTCCGCGTCGAACGGAACCCGCACGGCGTGGAACGGCGCGGTGAAGCGTCTCCCGCGCAGTTGGCGGGGCGTCCATCCCGCCCTCAGCCCGTCTCTGACCGTGAATGCGTGCTCGTGACCATCCCCCATGCCCCCACTCTGCCGCCCGCGCGCCTCGCGTCTCCCTTATCCACAGCCCCAGCCGGCGAGTACAGGAAAAGTGTCACGATATCGCCCAGGAGGCGACATTTTTCCTGTGCTCGGCGGCTAGCGGCAGCGGCACCGGGGCGGGCGCGCGCGGGCTACGCGTCGAGGGCGGCGAAGGATTCGATGTCGGTGCTGGTGCCGGCCACGATCACGAGGTCGTGGTTGCTCACCACGGTGTCGGCGGTCGCGTACGTGAAGGGCTTGCCAGGGCTCTTCACACCGACCACGGTCACGTTGTACTTGCGGCGCACGCCCGAGTCGCCGAGGCGCATGTTGCGGATGGGCTTCGGCGGGTACATCTTCACGAGCGCGAAGTCGTCGTCGAACTCGATGAAGTCGAGCATCCGGCCCGACACCAGGTGCGCGACGCGCTCGCCCGCCTCCCGCTCCGGGTAGATGACGTGGTTCGCGCCGATCCGCTCCAGGATCTTGCCGTGCGACTGCGAGATCGCCTTCGCCCAGATCTGCGGCACGCGGAGGTCGACCAGGTTCGCCGTGATCAGCACGCTGGCCTCGATGGAGGAGCCGACGGCGACGACCGCGATCGAGAAGTCCTCCGCACCGATCTGCCGCAGCGTCTCGATCGAGCGCGCGTCCGCCTGGACGGTGTGCGTCACCCGGTCGGCCCACTTCTGCACCAGCCCGGCGTCGGTGTCGATCGCCAGCACCTCCCGCCCCAGCCGGTCGAGCTGGCCCGCCGTCGCGGCGCCGAACCGGCCGAGCCCGATCACGAGGACGGGGGCGTTGTGCTTGATCCGGTCAACCAACGAGCGGCCTCTCCTCGGGGTTCTGGTACAGCTGCTTGCGCTGGCTCTGGGCCAGCGCGGCGGCGAGTGTCACTGTACCAACGCGCCCGCAGAACATCGTCGCGGCCATCACGTAGACCCCCGGCTCGGGGAGCTGCGCCGTCAGCCCGGTCGACAGGCCGCAGGTCGCGAACGCCGAGATGACGTCGAACAGCACGTGGTCCAGCGGCGCCTTCGTGATCTGGAGGAGCACGATCGTCGACACCGCCACGATCGTCGCCCCCCACAGCGCCACCGCGACCGCCAGCCGCAGCACGTCGATCGGGATGCGGCGCCGGAACGCGTCCATCGACTCCACCCCGCGCGCCTCGGCGAACGCGGCGAGGAACAGCACGGCGAGCGTCGTCACCTTGATGCCGCCCGCGGTCGAGGCCGAGCCTCCGCCGATGAACATCAGCATGTCGGTGACGAGGAGGCTCGACCCGTGCAGCTCACTGATGTCGATCGTCGAGAACCCGCCCGACCGCGCCATCGTCGACAGGAAGAACGACTGGAAGATCGTGTGCCCCGCGTCGAGCGAGCCGAACGTCTTCGGGTTGTCGTACTCGAGCAGGATGTACAGCCCGGCGCCGGCCACCAGCAGGATCACCGACGTCAGCAGCGTGAGCTTCACGTGGATGGACCAGCGCCGTCGCTTCTGGCGCAGGTTGGAGGCGATGGCCAGGATCACCGGGAAGCCGATGGCCCCGAGGAACACGCCGATCATCAGCGCGCCGAGGAACCAGAAGTCCTCCGCGAACGGCGTGAGCCCCTCCGCATTGGGTGCGAAGCCGGTGTTCGTGAAGGCCATCGCCGAGTAGTAGACGCTCTCCCACAGGGACGCGCCGACGCTCATCCCCGCGATCAGCATGCGCGGGAACAGCAGGATGGCGACCGCTCCTTCGATCACGACCATGCTGATCGCGACGGTGGTCAGCAGCTTGCCGACCTCGCCCAGCCGCACGGCCTGCCCCTCGGCGACCGGGCCGGCGTGGATGCGCAGCGGGTTGCTGTCGCTCGCGGCCATGAGCTTGGCGCGGAGGCCGAGCTTGCGCGAGATGACCAGGCCCAGGATGCTCGCCATCGTCAGCACGCCGACCGCGCCGATCTGCACGCCGAGGTACACCAGCAGGTGCCCGAACACGGACCAGTGCGTCGCCATGTCGACGGTGGAGAGGCCGGTCACGCAGATGACCGAGACGGCGGTGAAGAGCGCGTCGGCGAGCGGGGTGACGGTCCCGTCCGCCGAGGCGATCGGCAGCGAGAACAGCAGCGTGAAGACCAGGATCAGCAGCGCGAAGACGAGGATCGCGAAGCGGGAGGGACTGCGCGCCGCGAACCCGTTCAGCGCGGCGCGCACACGGCCCACCGGCGCCGGGCCTCTGCGGACCGCCCGGATCGTGCTCATCGTGCGACTCCTCCCACCGACAGGCTCCCGACATGGTACTGCGGTCGGCGAATGACTAGCCTGGTGCAATGGCCGACATCTTCGACGTGATCGCCGACCCCACGCGGCGCGAGATCCTCCGCGTGCTGCTCGACCGCCACTCGGACGACGTCCACCCCGCCGGCGAGATCTCGGTCTCGGAGATCGTGGCGACCCTCGAGCTGAGCCAGCCGACCGTCTCCAAGCACCTCAAGGTGCTGCGGGAGGCGGGGCTCGTGAAGGTGCGCGAGGAGGGGCAGCACCGGTACTACCGGCTCGACGCGACGCCGCTCGAGGCGATCGAGGACTGGGTGATCCCGTTCACGGCCTCCGACGTCGACATTGCCTCGCTGGGCGTCCAGCTCGCCGACGAGACCCGCGAGTTCGCGAGCACGGTCGGCAAGGTGCTCGCCGACACCCGGCACCGCGTCTCGAGCGCGACCGAGCGCGTCACGCCGCGCAAATGGCGGCGGGACTGACGGGTTGCCGCGGAGGCGCGCAGCGGCATAGAGTCGCAGCACTCCACCGGAGTAGAAGGTCCGTAAGAAGAAGGACGAGATGGCTCACGAGTCGGGTTCCAGCGCCCTGCGCGACGTGCGCTTCCTGACGGTCGCCGAGGTGGCCGACGTGATGCGCGTCTCGCGCATGACCGTGTACCGGCTGGTGCACGCCGGCCAGCTTCCGGCCATCCGGTTCGGGAGGTCGTTCCGGGTCCCCGAGTCCGCCGTGACGAGCGCGCTCGAGAACCACGTCGCAGACAGTGCGTGACGTCGGGTAGACTTACCCTTCGTGTCGCCGCGCATTCCGCGGCAAACCCCCTAACTTTGTGAGGTCTACGTGGGTTCCGTTATCAAGAAGCGTCGCAAGCGTATGGCGAAGAAGAAGCACCGCAAGCTTCTCCGCAAGACGCGCCACCAGCGTCGCAACAAGAAGTAGACCTCGAGTCTGCGGCTCAAGCGTCGGTCCGTTCGGCCCGGCGCTTTTTGCTGTACGCGCTTTTTGCTGTGCGCGCTTTTTGCCGCGTGCGCTCGCGGACCTAGGCTGATGCCGTGCCTTCCGTGACCCTCACCCTGATCGGCAAGCCAGGCTGCCACCTCTGCGACGACGCGCGCGAGGTCATCCGCTCGGTGATCGCCGACCTGCCCGGCGACGCCGTCCCGGTGGTGGAGGAGAAGAACATCCTGGAGGACCCGGCGCTGCACGAGCAGTACGTCGAGGACATCCCGGTCGTCCAGATCGACGGCCGCAACCACACCTACTGGCGGGTCGACCCCGCCCGACTGCGCACCGCGCTCCTGGAGGCCCGATGACCATCCGCCATGTCGTCATGTGGAGGCTCGCGACGACCGACGAGGCCGAGCGCGCCGAGCAGGCCGCGACGATCAAGGCCAGGCTGGAGTCCCTCCCTCCGCTCGTCCCGCAGCTGCAGAGCCTCGAAGTGGGCGTCAACGGCCTGCCCTCCGGCGACTTCGACGTCGTGCTGATCAGCGACTTCGCGGACGCGGAGGCCCTGCAGGGCTACCAGGAGCACCCCGAGCACGAGAAGGTCGCGGCCTACATCCGCTCGGTGGTCGGCGGGCGCGCGGCCGTCGACTTCATCGTCTGAGACCCGACCCGTACGACGAAGCGCCCCGCTCCGCACGGAACCGGGCGCTTCGTCGTCGCGGGAGGCGCGGTCGCTACGCGATCGGGCTCTCGTCGATCTCGGCGTCGCCGCGCCGGTAGTCGGCGAGGAACTGCTCGAGGGTCGGTCGGTAGAAGGCGTGGATGAGCTCCGCCGCCTTCTCGCCGTCGCGCGCCTTCGCGGCGTCGAAGATCTCGCCGACGCGGCCCGGGATGTCGTCCGTGTCGAACGGCAGCTGCCAGACCGACACGTAGCGCAGCAGCTGCGGGCTGAGGCCCTCGCTGATCGTCAGCAGCACCTGGTTGTCGCTGTCGCGCTCGAACTCCAGGAAGAAGTCGTTGAGCGCGCGGCCCAGCGCGGGGAGGTCCTTGGCCTTCGCGGCCTTGCGGACGTCCTTCAGCGCCTTCTCGAGCCGGCCGACCGCCGCGTTGTCGAGCGTTGGCACGACGGTGCGCGCGGCGAACTCGTGCAGCAGACCGGTGGTGTAGATCGCCTCGTCGATGGCGCGGAGGTCGATGGGAGCGACCCGGGTGTAGCGGTTGGGCGCCATCTCGACGAGCCCGATGTCGGCGAGCTTCATCAGCGCCTCCCGGATCGGGGTGCGCGAGACGCCGAGCCAGGTGGTCAGCTTCTCGTCGAGCAGGGTCTCGCCCGGCTCGAGGGTGCCGTCGAGGATGCCCTCGTACAGACGGTTGTAGACGACGTCGCGGAGCAGCTGGCGCTCGACCGGCGCGCTGTCCTTCACGGGGAGCGGCATCAGGCTTCCTTCCTCTCCTGGGTGGCGAAGTCGTCGACGACGGCCATGAGCACCTGCTCGTAGAAGTCGCTCACGCCCTGCGCGGCCTTCTCGGCGTCGCCGGCGGAGGCGGCCTCCACGGTCGCGGTGATGAGCGGGATGCCCTTCTCGAACGGCGCGTTCGACGGGGCGGCGATGAGCGCCCGCCGCACCTCAGGGAGGTGACGCGAGAGCAGCCGGCCGACCGTCTTGTTGTCGAGGCGGCGCACGAAGACGTTGTTGAAGCCTTCGGTGAGGTACCGCTCGCGGGCGAGCTCGCTCAGCTCGGCGTCGGCGGCGCGCGCGGCGAACTCCTTCAGCTCCTGCTTGTCGGAGTCGGTGAGCAGCGGCGTCGCGTCGCGCACGATGCCGCGCAGGAGGGTGCCGATGGTCGAGAGCAGCGCGCGCAGGCGGGTCGGGTCGATGGGAGTGACCCTGGTGCGCTTCTGCGGCATGATCTCGACGAGTCCCATGGCGGCGAGCTGGTTGAGCGCCTCGCGGACGGGCGTGCGGGAGACGCCCACCCACTTCTCGATCTCGGCGTCGTACAGCTGCTCACCGGGAGTGAGGTCCCCCTCGACGATCGCGTCGAGCAGACGAAGGAACACTTCGTCCCTGATCAGCCGTCGGGGACTGACGGCCTCGGTAACGGGTACAGGCATACATGAATATTACATCCCCTCCCGTCGGATGCAATGCTCAAAAACGGCACGTCCCAGCATGGCGTGCCGGGGCTCGGAGAGGGCCCGACG
>NZ_JBPGXM010000123.1:0-11336 GCF_056755495.1 Leifsonia sp. KNZ12-8B | reverse complement strand
AGGTCGGCGGTTCGTGGCAGGGTGGTGGTGTGGCGGGGGCGAGATACGAGTTCGAGACCGAGCTGTTCCGGTGGGCGGCCCGGCGCGAGGTGTGGGTGTTCGCGCGGCTTCCGGACGACGTGTCGGAGGAGATCCACGATCAGCCGCACCCGCCGGCAGGGTTCGGCTCGGTGAAGGTGATGGTGACGCTGGGCGGATCGCGGTGGGCGACCTCGATCTTCCCGGAGAGCGCGGACGGGCCGTTCGTGGTCCCGATCAAGGGGTCGGTGCGGCGCGCCGAGGGCCTGGAACTCGGGGATCGCGTGCGGCTGGGGGTCGAGACGCTGCTGTAGCAGGCGAGAGCGCCCGCCCTGGGGCTTGCCTGGGCGAGGGATGCAGGCTTGCTGAGGGAATGACGCGACCGCTGCCGCGGGAGCGGTGCGCGTGCCTACCCTGAGCGCACGACGACGGCCGCCCGCCGGCGTCGCGATGCTCCAGTGACGGAGCCGAGGGACGGAGCCGGGCATGGGTGCGAACGTGTGGACCGTCACCGACCTCACCGCGGCCACCGGCGCGCCCCTCGGGGTGCATCAGCCCGCCGCCTGGGCCGACGCGGCGGGGTCGAGGTACGTGGTCTTCCAGGGGTACTCGTCGGTGACCGGCGGGACGGGTCACCTCCACCTCCTCCGCGCTCCCGCGCCCGACGCGGCCGCGCCCGCCGAGCCGGCACCCGCGCCCGACGCGCCCGCCGACGACGGGCTCTGGGTGCTCGCCGACCTCACCGCGCTGACGGGCGCACCGGAGGCCGCGACGACGGCGCGGGGCTACTCGCGATCGGTGGACGGGAGCCAGCACGTCGTGTACCAGGGGCGGCGGTTCGACGGGCACGTGCACGAGCTGAGCTGCTTCGATGCGGCGGACGACTGGGCGCACCGCGACCTCACCGAGACCACCGGGGCGCCGCTCGCGCTCTCGCAGCCGTCGGGGTTCGAGACCCGGTACGACGGCACGCAGCGCGTCGTGTACCAGGGGCGCGACGGGCACATCCATCAGCTGGCGGAGGCGGGAGGGGCGTGGCGCCACGAGGATCTCACCGCCATCACCGGGTCGCCGCCGTGCGCGCCGGACGCCGCCCCCGCCGGCTACGGGTACGACGCGCGGCGCAGCGCCCACGTGATCGTGCGGACCGCCGACGGGCACCTCCTCGAGTACCGCGAACGGGCCGGTGAATGGGACTGGACGGACCTCATGATCGCGACCCGCTCCCCCGTGGCCTCCGACGCCGAGACCGTGTGCGGGTATGTGCTCGCCGCGGAGCCGACCCAGCACGTCGACTTCGTGGGCGGCGACGGGCACGTGCACGAGCTGTGGCGGGGAGACGGCGAGTGGCGGCACAACGATCTCACCGCGGCCGCGGGGGCCCCTCCGGCGCAGGCCACCACGCAGCCCGCCTCCTACGCGGCCGAGGAAGGTTCCGGCCGGCCCACGCAGCACGTGCTGTTCGTCGGGACGGACGCGTACGTCCACGAGCTGTGGCGGGCCGACGGCGACTGGCACTTCACCGAGGTGACGTCGGCCGCGCTCGGGTCGCTGGGCGTGCTCGGGCATCCGGTCGGGTTCGCGGTCGCGGACGGCACCCACGACTGCTGCTACCTCGCCAGGACGCACGAGCTGGTGCTGCTGCGCGCCGCGGCGTGACGGCTGCGCCGCCGCGGCGTGACGGCAGTTACGCGCCGAAGCGGACCTCGGCCGCCGCCTCCACGGCGAACAGTTGGTCCGGGTAGCGCAGGCCGGAGAAGTACCGGTTGGTGTGCGCGACGATCTGCTCGGCGGTGATCGTGACACCCTCCCACTCGGCGTCCGTGGTGGTGTGCGCGTCGCCGACGAGCGTGACGTCGTAGCCGCGGACGGCCGCGCTCTGCGTCGTCGTGCGGATGCAGAAGTCGCTCTGCGCGCCCGCGACGACGAGGCGGGCGGCGTCCAGGCCCTCCAGCAGCTCGTCGAGGTCGGTGTCGGCGAACGCGTCGCGATAGTGCTTGGCGACCACCGGCTCCCCCGCGGCCGGGACGAGCGCGTCGGCGAACCGCCACGGCTCGCTGCCGTGCTCGAGGCCCTCCTCCTCATGCTGCACCCACACGACAGGGGTGCCGGCGGCGCGCGCCCGGTCGACGAGCGCGGCGGTGCGGGCGACCACGCCGTCGGCGTCGAGGCAGCCGTCGAGCACACCTTTCTGCAGATCGATCACGAGCAGGACGGTCGGGATGGCTGAGCTCACGCCTCCATCCTGGCAGGCGTCGCCCGGAGAGACGGCGCGCCGCTCAGCGCCCGGTCGACATGATCGTGTTGAGCGCCAGCACGATGATCAGCCCGTTGAAGAAGTAGCTCAGCACCGAGTGCCAGACGACCGTCCAGCGCGCCCGGGAGGTGAGCACCTCGACGTCGGACGCGGCGAAGGTCGTCCCGAGCGTGAAGGCGAAGTACACGAAGTCGACGAAGCGCGGGCCGGTGGCGGGAGCGCCCTCCTGCACCGGGAAGCGCAGCATCGGCTCGGGCGCCGCGTAGTAGCGCTGGTAGTAGATCTGCGAGAAGCCCCAGTGCAGGAACCCCCACGCCAGCAGCATCGACCACACGCCGACGAGGTCGATCAGCGAGCCGATGTCCGGGTCGTTGTGCAGGCCGAGCACCTGCAGCGCCGCCGTGAAGCCGATGAGGCTCGCGAGGATCGTCGCCGTCATCGAGACCACGCGCGCCAGACGGCCGACCTCGAAGCGAGACGGGCGGTCGGCGGCCGTCGCCGGCCGCTTCGAGGCGCGGCCCAGCACGACGAGCACGACGATCTCGTACACCGTGCCGATCGCGCACCACGTGGCGAGGAGGCCGATCGTGTTCTCGGCGTCCTCTTCGAGCACGACCGCCCACAGCCCGACGACGATCATCGCGAGCTGCGCGGTCAGGCTGAGGGCGAAGCCGAGCAGCACGCGGGGCCGGCGGGCGGCGGCGGCGGTCGACATACGTGGATGCTAGCGTCCAGGATGGGCGTATGCCCTCCGCCTCCACCGCGCCCGTGCACGTCGTCGCGGCGGTGATCGAGCGCGCGGGGAGACTGCTGGCCTGCCGCCGCGCGCCCGGCAAGGACGCGGCCGGCCGGTGGGAGTTCCCGGGCGGCAAGGTCGAGCCCGGCGAGCAGCCGGAGGAGGCGCTGGCGCGCGAGATCATGGAGGAGCTCGGCGTGCGCATCCACGTGGGCGCCCTGATCGACCGCACGGTCACCGGCCGGGTCGACCTCGCCTGCTACGCGGCGGCCCTCGCCGACGCCGTGCCGACGACGAGCACGGACCACGACGCGCTGCGCTGGCTCGCGCCGGACCGGCTGCACGAGGTGCACTGGGCCGATGCGGACCTGGCGGCGGTGGCGGCGCTCGCCCCACCCGCTTGACCGCGGGGCGGAGTGTGCAGTCTGCACAGAAACCGTTCTGATCAAGGCGGTTCGCACATTCCGTGCCTCCCGGTGGTCCCTCTACGGTGAACGGAACCCGCTCCTCCACCCGTCAGAAGGAAACCCACATGGCACGGACAGCACATGCCGACGACTTCGCCCTCTCCCGCGTGACCCCCGACGCCCGCAAGCCGTGGTTCGGGATCGCGGTGCAGCGGTTCGGCCAGGTGTCGGCCCTCTCGCAGTTCCTGCTCGGGGCCACCCTGGGCTACAGCATGACCTTCTGGGAGGCCGCGCTCGCGCTGCTGCTCGGCTCGATCATCCTCGAGGTCATCATGTGCATCGTCGGCATCATCGGCCAGAAGGAGGGTCTCAACACCGCCCTCCTCGCCCGCTGGACCGGCTTCGGCGAGATCGGCGCGTCGCTCGTCGGCCTCGCGATCGGGATCAGCCTGATCGGCTGGTTCGGCATCCAGTCCGCGATCTCGGCGCAGTCGCTCGACGCGCTCATGCCGGGGGTCATGCCGATCTGGGTGTGGAGCGTCATCTTCGGCCTCGCGGTCACGGCCGTCGTGGCGTTCGGCTTCGTCGGGATGCAGTGGCTGGCGAACATCACCGTGCCGCTGTTCCTCATCCTGGTCGGCTGGTCGGTGATCAGCGAGCTGAGCAAGCACTCGATCGGCGACCTGCTCACCTCTCCCGCCCCCGGCCCGACGTTGACGATCTGGCAGGGGACGGGGATCGTCGCGGGCGGCCTCATCGTCGGCGCGATCATCACGGCCGACATGACCCGCTTCAACCGCAGCCGCGCCGACGTCGTGAAGCAGACGGTGCTCGGTGTGACGCTCGGCGAGTTCGTCATCGGCCTCGCCGGCGTGCTGCTCGCCCACGCGGCTGCGACCGGCGACATCGTCGCGATCGTGACCTCCTCCATCGGGTTCGTCGGCCTGATCATCGTGATCACCGGCACGCTGAAGATCAACGACTGGAACCTCTACTCGTCGACGCTGGGCCTCGTGAACTTCATCTCGACGGCGTTCTCGAAGAACCTGCACCGGGTCACGACGACGATCGTGCTGGGCGTCGTGGGGACCGTGCTCGCCGCGGCGGGCATCCTGTCGGCCTTCACCGGGTTCCTCACCGTGCTGGGCGTCGCGTTCCCGCCGATCGCCGGCATCATCGTGGCCGAGTACTTCTTCGTCCGGAAGTGGCGCGGCGACCTCGACGCCACCCGCGCCTCGGGCCGCCTGCCGCAGTTCGCGCCGCGGATCGTCCCGGCGACGCTCGTGGTGTGGCTGGTCTCGTCGCTGGTCGGCTACTTCGTCACGTGGGGCATCCCGGCCATCTGGTCGCTGCTGCTCTCGATCGTGCTCTACACGATCGCCGGCCGGCTCGGCTGGGTGCGCGGCATCGGACGCGCCACGACGCAGCAGGCCTCCCCGGCCGACTCCGAGCCGGCGGCCACGGCCGGTCCGGAGGCGGTCGCCACCAACTGAGCCGCACGGCTCGCACAGCACCGAACCACCCGCTGCGGGGGGGCGCCCCCCCCCCCCCCCCCCCCCCCCCCCCCCCCCCCCCCCCCCCCCCCCCCGCGGGCCCCGCCCGGGGCCCCCCCCCCGCAGCACAGCAGAAAGCGGAACACATGCACATCGGCATCGACGTCGGGGGCACGAACACCGACGCAGTGCTCATGGACGGCCGGACCACCCTCGCCGGCGTCAAGAACTCGACCAGCCCGGACGTCACGAGCGGCATCGTCAGCGCCATCGAGGCGCTCCGCGCGGCGCAGGACTTCGACGGCGGCGACATCGACGCGGTGATGATCGGCACCACGCACTTCATCAACGCGCTCGTGCAGGCCAAGCGGCTCGCCCCGACCGCCGCGCTGCGGCTCGGCCTGCCGGCGACCAAGGCGCTCCCCCCGCTCGTGGACTGGCCGGAGACGCTGATCGAGGCCATCGGCGGCCGCAGCTACCTCGCGCACGGCGGCTACGAGTTCGACGGCCGCCCGATCTCCGCCCTCGACGTGTCCGAGCTGAAGGGCATCGCGGCCGACATGGCGTCGCACGGCGTGCGCTCCGTGGCGATCTCGTCGGTCTTCTCGCCGGTGAACCACGACGTGGAGACGCAGGCCGCCGCGGTCATCGCCGCGGAGCTGGGTGACGGCGTCGCCATCTCGCTGTCGCACGAGATCGGCCGGATCGGCCTGCTGGAGCGCGAGAACGCGACCATCATCAACGCCGCGCTGCGCGAGCTGGCCTCCGAGATCGTCGACGGCCTCACGGCGGCGGTCCGCGCGCAGGGCATCGACGCGCCGATCTTCCTCAGCCAGAACGACGGCACCCTGATGGACGAGGACTACGTGCGCCTCTACCCCGTCGCCACCTTCGCCTCAGGCCCGACGAACTCCATGCGCGGCGCCGCCCTCACCAGCGGGCTGGAGACCTGCGCGGTGGTCGACATCGGCGGCACCACGGCCGACATCGGCCTCCTGATCAACGGCTTCCCGCGCGAGACCGCCAACGAGGTCAAAGTGGCCGGCGTGCGCACGAACTTCCGGATGCCGGACGTGCTCTCCATCGGCATCGGCGGGGGGTCGATCGTCGACACCGAGACCGCGGAGGTCGGCCCTGAGTCCGTCGGCTACCGGCTGACCACCGAGGCGCTCGTCTTCGGCGGCTCCACCCTGACGGCGACCGACATCGCCGTCGCCGCCGGGCGCGCCCAGGTCGGGGATCCGTCGAAGGTCGCCCACCTCGACCCGGCGTTCGTGCAGCGCGTGCTCGCGCGCATCGCCGAACGCGTCGCGGAGGCCGTCGACCGGATGCGGACCTCGCCCGACCCCATCCCGGTCGTCGCCGTCGGCGGCGGCTCCATCCTCCTGCCGGACGAGCTGCCGATCTTCGGCGCCGTGCACCGGCCAGAGAACTACGCCGTCGCGAACGCGATCGGCGCATCCATCGCGCAGGTCGGGGGCGAGATCGACAAGGTGTACGCCGTCGAGCCCGGCCGGCGCGACGAGGCCATCGCCGCCGTTCGGGCGGAGGCGGTGGACAAGGCGATCGCCGCCGGCGCCTCCCCCACGTCGGTGGCGATCGTCGACTTCGACGAGGTGCCCATCCCGTACCTGCCCGGCAACGCCACGCGCATCCGCGTGAAGGCGGTCGGCGACCTGGCGATGGGGGTGCGGGTATGAGCTGGACGCTGACCGCCGACGTGATCGGCGACCTCGCGCGCGGCGCGGCCGTGCTCGGGACCGGAGGCGGCGGCGACCCGTACATCGGCTCGCTGCTGGCCAGGCAGGCGCTCGCGCAGCACGGCCCGGTCACCGTGGTGGGGCTGGACGAGGTGCCCGACGACGCCCTCGTGCTGACCGTGGCGATGATGGGCGCCCCGACGGTCATGGTCGAGAAGCTGCCGAGCCTCGACGAGGTCGTCGCGCCCGTGCACGCGCTCGGCACGTACCTCGGCCGTCCGGTCACGCACGTGGCCTGCGCCGAGATCGGCGGCGTGAACTCCACCATCCCGGTCGCCGCGGCCGCGGCCCTCGGCCTGCCGCTGCTCGACGCGGACGGCATGGGCCGGGCGTTCCCCGAGCTGCAGATGGTGCTGCCCACGCTCTACGACGTGACGGCGTCGCCGCTCGCCTTCAGCGACGAGAAGGGCAACGTCGGCGTGCTGCAGACCGTCGACAACCACTGGACCGAGCGGATCGCCCGCGTCGCGTGCGTCGAGATGGGCTGCTCGGTGATGATCTCCGGCTTCCCGATGAGCGGGCAGGTGGCGAGGGAGGCGCTGGTCTCGGGCTCCCTCTCGCACAGCCTCGCGATCGGCTCCGGCATCGCGGAAGCCCGGCTCGCCAAGACCGACCCGGTCGCCGCGACCGTCGAGCGGCTGGGCGGCCGCGAGTTCTTCGCGGGCAAGGTCGTCGACGTCGAGCGCGCCACCACGACCGGGTTCGCCCGCGGCCGCGCCCGCATCGAGGCGCAGGGCGCGGACGGCGACGCGGAGGCGCTCGAGCTGTCGTTCCAGAACGAGCACCTCGTGGCCCGGGCCGGCGGCGTGACCTGCGCGACGACCCCCGACCTGATCATCGTGCTCGACGCCGAGAGCGGCGAGCCGATCACGACGGAGGGCCTCCGCTACGGCCAGCGCGTGCGCGTGGTGGCGGCGCCGAGCGACCCGCGCTGGCACACGCCGGAGGCGCTCGCGATGGTCGGCCCCGGATACTTCGGCTACGACCTCCCGTCGCACCGCTTCGACGGCACCCCGGAGCACGAGCTCGTGGCGGCCGGCGCATGAGCTGGACCCTCACCGCGGCGGACCTGCCCGACCTCGCCCGCGGCGCGACCCTCCTCGGCACGGGAGGAGGCGGCGACCCGTACATCGGGCAGATGCTGGTCGCGCGCGTGCTGGAGCAGCGCGGCGGCGGTTCGATCACCATCCTCGACCCGGACGAGCTCCCCGACGATCTCTTCGTCATCCCGACCGCGCAGATGGGCGCCCCGACCGTGATGATCGAGAAGATCCCGGCCGGGACCGAGCCGACGCTCGCCCTCCGGACGCTGGAGGCGCACCTCGGCCGCACGGCCGACGCCACCATGCCGATCGAGTGCGGCGGCATCAACTCGATGATCCCGCTCATCGTCGCGGCCGAGACCGGGCTCCCGGTGGTGGACGCCGATGGGATGGGTCGAGCCTTCCCCGAGCTCTCGATGGAGACGTTCGCGGTCTACGGCGTGCACGGATCGCCGCTCGCCCTCGCCGGGGAGCGCGGCGAGACCGTCGTGATCGACACCGGCGACGACGACCGGCAGATGGAATGGCTGGCCCGCGGGGTGACCATCCGGCTCGGCGGCGTGGGGCACATCGCCGAGTACGCGATGAGCGGCGCCGACGCGCGCCGCACGGCCGTGCCGCGCACGCTCTCGATGGCGCTGGCGCTCGGCCGCGCGATCCGGGAGGCGCGGGAGCAGCACCGCTCGCCGTTCGAGGCGATCGCCGACACCCTCTCCACCACCCTGTACTCGGAGGTGCGCGAGCTGTTCAGCGGCAAGGTCACCGACGTCGAGCGACGCACGACCGAGGGCTTCGCCAAGGGCAGGGCCACCGTCTCGGCGCTCGATGCGGCGGACGCGTCGACGCTCGAGATCCGGTTCCAGAACGAGAACCTGATCGCGCTGCGCGACGGCGAGCTCGTCGCGATCGTCCCCGACCTGATCTGCGTCACCGACATCGAGTCGGGTGAGCCGATCACCACGGAGGGCCTCCGCTACGGCCAGCGGGTGCGGGTGCTCGGCATCTCGACCCCGGCGATGATGCGGACGCCGGAGGCGCTGGCCGCATTCGGGCCGCGCGCCTTCGGGCTGACGGAGGAGTTCGTCCCCGTCGAATCCCGCGCCCTCGCGCGGGTGGGCTCGGCCTGACCCCGCAGCGGCCGGCGGCCGCGGCAGCGCCTACCCTGGAGAGCATGAGAACCCTCGGCCCGGAGCGCCTGGAGGCGCTGAGCCGGGGGTTCTCGCTGCTCGGGTCGGGCGGCGGCGGCACCACGACGCTGCTCCGGCTGATGGCGGCCCGTGCCCCGGTCTGGCCGCTGCTCCTCCACCCGGTGACCGAGCTCGACCCTGCCACGCCCTGCGTCACCGTCGCCTTCGCGGGCTCGACGCACCTGCTGACCGAGCGCATCCCCTCCGCGTCGGCCTTCGACCCGCTGCTGGCCGCGGCCGAGCGCTGGACGGGCGTGACGCCGCGCGCGGTCTGCGCGATGGAGGGCGGCGGGATGAACGGCCTCAGCCCGCTGCTCGTCGCCGACCGCCTCGCCGTGGTCGACGCCGACTGCATGGGCCGCGCACTCCCCCGGCTCGATCAGGTGTCGCTGCTGGTCGACGGCCTGCCCGGCGTGGTCACGGTGTGCGACACGGGGCGCGGCGTCGTGGTGATCGAGACCGGGCGCGCCGCCGACGTCGAGTCGCAGGTGCGTGCGGCCATCGTGCAGGCGGGCGGCACCGCCGCGGTGCTCATGGCCGGGTTCACCGTCGGCGACCTGCGCGACCACGCCGTGAACGGCACCGTGTCGCGTGCGCTCCGGCTCGGCGAGCGGATGGCCGGCGCCGCCGCGTCGAGCGCGGCCGAGCTCGCCAGGGCGCTCGACGGGCGCCTTGTCGGCGCGGGCCGCGTAACGCGGGTGGAGCCCTCGCCCCACGACCCCTACGTCAGCGCGCTGCAGGTCGACGGCGACGACGGCTCCCTGCTACGGCTGGTCGCCGGTTCCGAACTTCTGGCGGTCGTGCGCGACGGCGAGACCGTCGCCTCCACACCCGAGATCATCGTGGCGCTCGACACGCTGTCGCGCGACATCCTGCAGGTCGACGGCGTCACGCTCGCCCGGCACGTGACGGTGCTGGCGCTGCCGGCGCCCGCCTGGTGGACGCAGCGGGACGACCGCCTGGTGCGCGTCACCCCCTCCGCCTTCGGCCTGGACGGGGTGGAGGCGGCATGAGCGACAGCCTGACCCTCGCGGCCCTGCTCGCCCACCCCGCGGGCGGCGGCCTCCACCCGGTGGCGGGGGCCGACCCGGCGACCGAATGGCGCGACCTCGTCGTCGGCGCGACCGAGGGCGACCTGCCGGAGGACGGGACCGGCCTGCTGGCGCTGCTCACCTCCCCTCCCCCGGCGACGCCGTGGCAGCAGGACGCCCTGGTGCGCCGCGTGCGCGACCGCGGCTACCGCGCGCTCGCGGCACCCGGGGCGGAGGCGTTCGGGCCCGGGACGAGGGCGCTCGCGGAGCGCTTCGGCCTGGCCATGCTCGCCGTCGACGAGCCGATGGCGCTCGCGCGGGCGGCCTGGGAGCTGGTCGAGGGCAGGGACGCGCTCACGCTCGGCTACGTCCGCCGGGTCGCGCAGTCGATCGAGTACCACGCCGACAACCTCGCCGACCTCCTCCGGCACCTGTCGGCGAGCGTCGGGCACGGCGTCGCGCTCATCGACGGGGAGGGCGTGCTGCTGCAGGCGGGCGGCGAGCTGCCGGCCGCCGTGCACGCCGCCATCGACTTCGCGCCGTGGCTCGACACCGTCTCGGTCGATGCCGGCTCCGCCGCGTCGGTCCGGGTCGACAGCCCGAGCCGGGCCGGCCTGCGGCTCGCGGTCTTCGGCACCGGGCTGAGCACGTTCCAGCTGAGCGCGCTCGCGATCGCGGCGGAGGTCGCCATGCCCGCCGTCGCGGCGCGCATCCTCATCGACGAGGTCGCCGACGTCAACGACGCCGCCGTCGCGTCGGGGCTGCTGCGCGACTTCCTCGAACGCAGCGACGACCGCGACGCCGAGCTGGAGCAGCGGATGCTCGAGCGCGGCTGGCGCACGACCGGCTACCACCTCGGGTTCCGGCTCATCGGCCGCAGCCGGGTCGACACCCTCCAGCTGCTGCGGTTCGTCACGCGCGAGCTGACCGCCCTGCCGCTCGACTCGCACGCCGCCACCAGTGGACGCGGCGTGACGGGCTGGCTGAGCTTCGCCGCGCCTCCCGCTCCGAGCCGGGTGGAGGACGCGGTGCGCGCGCTGCGGATGCTGCACGCCTCCGCCCGCCGCGCCTTCAATGTCGCCACCGGCATCGGCACGCTGGAGACCGGCCCGGCGGGCCTCGTCGCCACCCTCGAAGGCGCTGCCGACGCGGCCCGGCTCGCCGCGGACCGCTCGGCGACCGGCTACGTCCTGCGGATCGACGCGCTGGGGCTCGAGCAGCTGCTGCTGTCGTGGACGGGCAGCGACACCTTCGTGCCCGCGGCGGAGTCCCTCCTCGCGCCGCTGCTGTCCCGCGGCCCCGAGCTCGTGGAGACCCTCACCGCGTACCTGGACCACGAGTCCGGCATCGCCGCGACCGCCGATGCCCTCGGCCTGCACCGCAACCTGTCTCTTATACACATCT